>CAZISL010000171.1:0-7094 GCA_964541975.1 uncultured Chromatiaceae bacterium
TTGATCACTATCAGGTGAAATTGGCCAGAATCCAGTCGCGCAGCCGAACGACGCTGTCGTCCCTGGCCCGGTCTGCGTCGTAGACCAGGTAGTAGCTGGTGTCCATGACGAGTTCCTCGTCGAATAGTCGTATCAGGCTCCCCGACTCGAACCACCGGTCACCGCCGATGACCGGCACCAGGGCCGCGCCCATACCCCGCTCCGCCGCCCGCGCCACGGCAATCATGGAATCGAGCCGGATGACCTTGCTGTCCGATGGCAATTCGATGTCCGCCTGACGCAGCCACTTCGTCCAGGATTTCGGATGACTCGTGTGCACGATGATTGGGAACGGACTGACGATCTTGTTGCCTTTAACCTTCAGCGTCTGGCTGAACTCGGGCGATCCGGTCGGCACGACCCGCAGGGGGCACAGCAGGTGCGATTTCAAGTTGGCCGGCGGTGTTCGAAACAGCCGAATGGACAAATCCGCATCCGCCGGATGCCGCTCCGCCGTCTCATCGCTGGTGCCGACCTGAATATCAATATCCGGATGCTCGGCGCTGAATTCAGTCAGGTGTGGAACGAATACTTCGCTCGCGAAGAAGGGCTGCACCGATATCCGCACATACCGGCGTCGATTGGCCTTCTTGTAACTTGCAGCAATGCCGTCCAGCTGTTCGATCAGCGGGCTGACGTCTTCATAGAGCGACTTGCCCGTCTCGGTGAGACCCAGGATACGGCTCGTTCTGTTGAACAGCTCCGCACCGAACTCCTGTTCGAGACTCTTTATCTGGTGGCTGACGGCGGACGACGTAATAAAGAGCTCTTCAGCCGCGGCGCGGAAGCTGTGGTGCTTCGCGGCGACGCAGAACGTGCGCAAGCCACGCAGCGAGATTTTAGGTGCGATTGTCATTGTGCCAATGCCCGGCTCACGCGAGGAACCCGTCCGGATTGCCCTTGCTACTCGTCAATCGCGCGCGCCGCGCTGTTGCCGAAGTACTTGTTTAGGGGTCCTGTCGACGTTGAACAGGCCCCAGTGTTTTTCGGCCCCCAACGGGCTGTTCGGATCGCCTTTCCATGGTTCGTCGAATGCTTCGAAGAAGAATACCGTCACGTTCTTGGCGCTCGCCCAATCCCGCAACTCCTGGAAGTGGCGTTTCTGATCTGCCTCATTGGCGCGGTCGCCGAACTCGATCGCGATCGTCGCCCAACCCGCTTCGAGAATCGCCATCGGTTTGTCCGGCAGCGCCGCGCGCACGCCCTGCAGATTCTCGATCGTGTATGGCAGCGCGTCGTCGATCGTTCTTTCCTCCCACTGCGGGTAGGTATGCACGCCCACGAAATCGACCTCGGCGGCCAGCGCTTCGCCATCGCGCGTCCACCAGACATAGTTCTCCGCAACCGTGACAGGCTGCTCGATGGCGGACTTCACGCGCCGGACATAAGCGATCACCTTCGTTACCGAGACCATGTGATCGTTCCAGTCGACGAGCGCATCGTTGCCGACGTTGACGGCGACGACCACATCGTCGAATTCTCTTGCCAGCTCGATACCGCGGCCGACCTCGTCAGAATTCCTCAACATATTGGCGACCAGCGTCTCCTCGGGTATCGGCTCGTCCAGCCATGGACAACCCTCGTGATTGCTGATCTCGGCGTCCAGCCACATGCCGAGAAGGACTTTGATCGGCAACCGGTGCTCCCGGATCAGCTCGAGCGTGAGGGCGGAGTTCTCGCCGGAGTCGTACAGGCGAATCAGCCTGAAATCGTTGGCCGCCAGTAGCCGCAGGTCCTCGAGAATCTCGTCGGCGCTCGGATTCACGGCGCCATCGCCGCGATCCGGATGCTGGCCTTCCCGAAACCCCGAGTAGGCGACGGCCATGATCTCGCCGGCGACCAGATCGGCGGGGGCCTGCGGATCGAACTCAGGGAGAATCGGCGAGGACGTTTCATTCGACACTGCGAATCCTCCGAACAACAGGGCGACAATTAAGGCAAGTGTTCTACTTGTATTCATATCAGTTCCTCACCAGCAATCGCTCAAGCTCTTCAAGCGAGCGGCCTTTCGTCTCGGGCACGACGCGCAGGACGAAAGCGAGTCCCAGCAACGCGAACACACCATAAATCAGGAACGTGACGGAGTTGCCGAACTTCGACAGTTCCCAGGGAAACACCAGTTGCACGGCGAAGCTGACCGCAGAATTCACGAGGCCGGCGAGCGATATTGCCATGCCGCGGAGCCGGTTGGGGAACAACTCGGAGAACAGGACCCACATAACGGGCCCCAGGGATACGGCGAAGCTGGCGACGAAACCCAGGATACCGAGCAGTATCAGCATGGGATCGATATCGATGGCAGCGCTGACCAGCTGCGACTCGTTTTCCCGGAACGCGCTCGCGCCGATTGCCTCCGTCACGGCATGTCGAAACGCGACATCACTATCGTAGACGACAGCAGCGACGGGTTGGATGAGCTGGCGATCGATTTGCACGGGTAGCGCGTCGATCGCAGAAGCAGATAACGAATAGGTCGCGGTACCGAAACCGTAGGACAAGGTCAGCATGCACACAGCAATGCCGGTCAGCCCGAAGATCAGCAGCGGGCGGCGGCCCAGCTTGTCGATAAACGCGATGGCGACGATGGTAAACGCGAGGTTCACGAGTCCGACCAGGACCGCCTGCAAGAACGAAGCGTCGGTGCCGATACCGGACTGCTCGAAAATCATCGGCGCATAGAAAAAGACGGAATTGATGCCCGTGATTTGTTGCAGGATTGCGATTCCGATACCGATCGTCAGGACCAGCTTCATGGCCGGCTGAAACAGCTCTTTCACGGACGCCGCCTGCTCCGCCGCCGTGGTCTTCAGGCTATCGTGCACGACCGCGAGGTCGGCGCGCGCCTGCTCCGGGCCGCCGACCTGCTCGAAGACTCGCAGTGCCTCCGCGTCCCTGCCCTGCATTGCCAGCCAGCGCGGACTCTCGGGCACCAGCAGCAACGCAAAGAAATACAGAATCGCCGGCAAAGTCTCGGCACCGAGCATCCAGCGCCAGCTCCAATCGCCGATACGCAGGGACTCGACCCAGGCGAGGTCCGTTTGCCCCAACTTCAGGATCAGGAAATTGCTGAAAAACGCGACGGAAATACCCACAACGATATTCAGCTGATTGAACGAAACCAGGCGACCGCGCTGTTCGGCGGGCGCGATCTCGGCGATGTACATCGGCGCGATGATCAACGCTGCGCCCACACCGAGACCGCCGATCATGCGCGCGATCACGAGGAACAAAAAATTTGGCGCGACCGCCGATGCGATGGCGGAAAGCGCAAACAACGACGCCGCGATCTGCAGTACCGGCCGACGGCCGATGCGATCGCTCAGGGGGCCCGCGATCATCATGGCGACCGTCGCCGTCAGTGTGAGCGATGCAACCGACCACCCGAGCTGCAGCTTCGTCAGGCTGAATTCCGTTTCGATGAAACCAACGACACCGGAAATCACGGACGCGTCGAAGCCCATCAGAAACCCGCCGAGCGCGACGATCAGGGCAACTTTTACGGTGAACCGCGTGCCGCTTTTCATTAAAGCTCGCCCACGAATCAGTTGCTGTCGATGATGCGGAACTCCGTGCGCAGCTCCGTTTCCGAGCTCCCGCCGATCCACGCGTGAAATAGCCCGGGCTCGACCGTTCGTCGCATACCGCGGCCGAAAAATGCGAGGTCATCCGTGTGCAATTCGAAATCCACGGTCACCGTCTGCCCGGGCTCGATGCGCAGGCGGCGGAATCCCTTCAGTTCTCTGACGGGCCTGGTGATGCTCCCGACCAGGTCGCGACAGTAAAGCTGCACGACCTCGTCGGCGACGACTTCACCCCGGTTGGTCACATCTGCGCTGATGGTCACGGTGTCGCCGAGACCGATCTCGTGTGCACTCGTCCGGACATGCTGGTATTCGAACCACGTGTAAGACAGGCCGTGACCGAACGCAAACAACGGCGTAAAACAGGTGTCGAGGTGAAACGAGCTCATACCGAGCGAGGTTTGTGGCGCATAGGTATCGATATCATCGATGTGCACGACATTGTCGCTCGTTGGCGGCTTACCGGTGTTCTTCTGGCTGTAGTAGATCGGGATCTGTCCGACCATGCGCGGGAATGTCGCCGGCAGCTTGCCTGACGGCGCCTCGACGCCAAACAAGAGATCTGCAATGGCGGGCCCGCCCATCGCGCCCGGATGCCAGGCAAACAGAATCGCGTCGACCTCATCGACGATATTCGTCAGCGTCAGCGGCCTGCCCGCCAGGATGACGGCGACGACCGGCTTGCCGGTCTCCCGGATCCGGCGCACGAGTTCCGCCTGGTCGCCCGGGAGATTGATATCGGCGCGCGAATGCGCCTCCCCGGACAAGATCGATTCCTCGCCGAGGAACAGGACCGCGACATCGGAATCCCTCGCGATTTCCACAGCTTCGTCGAATGCCTCGTTCGCCCGACTCCGCGAGTTTTCCATCGCACGCACATAATGGATGTCGACATTGTCGCCGACCAGGCTAGTGATGGCTGCCAGCGGCGTGACGCTGAGTTCCTCATCGCCATCGAAGATCCAGGTGCCCAGCTGTTCGTAACGCGCGTCGGCCAGGGGGCCGATCACGGCGATCGAGCTCGACGTGTCCGCCGACAATGGCAACGCGCCATGATCGTTCTTCAGCAGCACGACACTCTGCAGCGCCAATTCACGCGCCGTCGCCAGGGCATGGTCGCTCCCGGGTGGCGGAAATTGCCCGGGGTCCGTATACGGTTTTTCGAACAGGCCCAGGCGAAACTTGGCCTGCAGGATATTCGCGACAGCCGCATCGATGATATCGACGCTGATTCTTCCCTCTTCGATCAGCCCGGCGAGATGATTCGCGTAAGCATCGCCGGCCATTTCCATGTCGACACCGGCGGTCGCCGCCTCGAATGCCGATTCTTGGTCGCTCTCCGTCAACCCGTGAATCTGCAGTTGGCGAACCGAGTCCCAGTCGCTGACGACGAAACCGCCAAAGTGCCATTCGTCGCGCAGCACTTGCCGCAACAGGAACGAGTTACCGGTGCACGGCACGCCGTTGAGGTCGGAGAACGACGTCATCAGCGTCATTGCGCCGGCATCGACGGCGGCTTTGAACGGCCGCAGCCACACGTTGCGCAGCTTGGTTTCCGGGAGGTTGGTCGTGGCATAGTCGCGGCCGCTCTCCACCGCGCCGTATCCGGCGAAGTGCTTGGCGCAGGCGGCGATCGCGCCGGGCGCCGCCGGATCGTCACCCTGGAAACCCTCGACCATCGCAGTGGCGAGCACACCGGACAGATGCACGGATTCGCCGGGACTCTCGGCGATGCGGCCCCAGCGCGCGTCGCGCGAGATGTCGACCATGGGTGCGAACGTCCAGTTGATGCCCGCACTCGCCGCCTCGAGCGCTGCAACATGAGAGGCTTCCTTCACGAGCTCGGGATTCCAGGTCGCCGCCTGGCCCAATGGAATCGGCATGATGGTTTTGAAACCATGGATCACGTCGCGACCGACCAAAAGAGGAACGCCGAGGCGGCTCTCCTCAACGGCGATGCGCTGAAGTTCATTGACCACCTCGACATCGACGTTATTGATCACGGAACCGACGAGTCCGGCACGCAGGCGGTCGCCAAGATAGTCCGGCGGGTAACCGCCGCTGGCATCGAGCTGACTCATCTGACCGATCTTCTCTTGCAGGGTCATCCGCGCGAGCAATGCCTCGACGCGTTGCTCGACTGTCCCGGAGTTCTTCGGTTCGTTTACCATTGCGACTTTCATACTCGATACCATTGGTGAATCTCATGACCGGGCGTCAAGCCTAACAACAAGCTTCAAGGCACCGATAGCATGATTTGCGGACGCGATTTAGCAGAGTTTGACAGCGCTGTCAATTTAATGGACGATAATTCGATTACAACAAGAAGCCCAAATCCGGGCCGGGGACCGCAAGCATGAGCCAGACGAAGCATTACGAAACGGCCCCCGAGGATCGCATCCCGCTTTATCAAAAACTGGTTTACGGGCTCGGTGCATTCGTCAACAACCTGCTGGCAGCCGCCATCGGCGGCATGGTGATCGTGCTCAACCTCGGTCTCGGCATGAATCCCGCGCTGGTGGGGCTGCTCGGCGCGCTGCCCCGCCTGACCGATGCGCTCACCGATCCGCTGATGGGCTACATTTCGGACAATACCCGTTCGCGATGGGGCCGTCGCCGGCCGTATATATTCGTGGGCGCCATCGCGGTCGGCATCATCTACATGATCCTCTGGCAACTGCCCGCTGATAAGAGTGACACTTTTTATTTTTGGTACTTCCTGAGCGGTTCGCTGATTTTCTACCTCGCGTATACGATGTTCGCGACACCCTGGGTCGCGCTCGGTTACGAACTCACGCCGGACTACCACGAGCGAACGCGCCTGATGGGCGTACAGAATTTCGTCGGCCAGCTCCCCTACATGATTGCGCCGTATTTCCTGGCGATCATGGCCAACGACCGCTGGTTTGGCGACATGGTAGAAGGCGCGGCCGGACTGTCGATTCTGATCGGTGTGTTCGTGATCGTGGTCGGTGTGATGCCGGCGATCTTCTTGCGCGAACGCTTCATGGCCATCGCGGAAGCCGAAACGCAGGAAAAACACGCGCAGCCTGACGGCGCGATGACCGTCATTGTGCGCAACATGCTGGATTTCTTTCGCGGATTCTTAACGACGGTGCGGTCCGTGCCGTTTCTGAAGCTGTGCGTGGCAACCTTCCTGGTGTTTAACGGCTTCATGCTGATCGCCGCTTTTCAGTCGTATGTCATCATCTACTACGTCTTCGGTGGCGATACCGATGCCGGCGCAGCCTTCGTCGGTCATTCGGGATTGCTCGGCGCGGTGTCGACATTGTTCGTCATCATGTTCGTGACCTGGCTGGGCACGAAGATCGGCAAGCGGCGCGCGTTCTTCGTGACGACGGCGGTATCGATGGCCGGTTATGCGCTCAAATGGGTCTGCTACGACCCTGACCTCCCCTGGTTGCTGCTGGTGCCGGCACCGCTGATGGCGTTCGGCCTCGGGGGGTTGTTCAC
>CAZISL010000172.1:0-2631 GCA_964541975.1 uncultured Chromatiaceae bacterium
ACCGAAGCCAACGGCACGCTGAAACTCGATGCCGACAAGCTGGCGACGGCGCTGGCGAGCAACTTCGACGACGTCGGCCAACTGTTCGCTAAAGAAAACGGCGGGATTGCCGTCAAACTTAATGAACTGATCGACAACGTACTCGGCGGCACCGGCACGTTCGACGCCCGCGAGAAAACGCTGAACGATCGGCTCGAAAGGATCCAGGACCAGCGCGACGAACTCGAAGTCCGAATGGACAGCGTGCGCGCCAGGTTGACGGAACAATTCAACGCGATGGACCGGCTGGTCGCGAACCTGAATCAGACCAGCACGTTCCTGACACAGCAGCTCGGCAGCCCGGGCCTGCTGTAACGAAGAGAGACAAGCATGAGTCAATCGAGCAACGGCGGACTGGATCACTATCGTAGCGTCGGCGCGTACGGCGCGGCGGCCGGCGAAGACCGGGTGCAACTGGCCGGCAACCTGATGGAGGCCGCCATCGACCGCATCAGCATGGCGCGCGGACACATCGAGAGAAATGAGGTCGCGTTGAAGGGCGAGACCCTGCAACGGGCCATCGGCATCATCGACGGCCTGCGGGCTTCACTCGATTTCGAGCAAGGCGGCGACATCGCCGGCAACCTCGAGGCCCTGTACGACTACATGGCCCGCCGTCTCGTCGAAGCCAACATGAAGAACGATGCAGCCATCGTTACGGAAGTTCTGGGCCTGATGAGCGACATCAAGGCCGGCTGGGACGGCATTCCCGACGACCTGAAGGCAAGCCCCGAGGCCGCCTCGGGCTCGCACGCCTGAGGCCCCGGCGACGCATGAACGCGATGGACCGCATACTCGCGCTGACCGACGAAGTCGAGCAGCAGATCGGTAGCGGCGACTGGCTCTCCGCCAGCGAGACGGATGCCGAGCGGCGACGATTGCTGTCTGCCCTTCTCGATGCCGATGGGATCGGCCGTCTGCATCCGCAGGACCAGCAAAGCCTCCGAGAAATCCTGCAGCGGACCAACGATACGATGGCCGAAGTCGTGCAACTGAAGCGCGACCTTTTGAAGACCTCGCGCCAGTTGCAGTCTGCGCCCAGGGCGCTGCATAGCTACGGGGAGAACGTTCAGGCCGATACGTTGGCGCAGCTACGCGACTGAAGCGCCAAATTCATGACAGTACGCGGGTTATCCACAACAAAAAATTGTCACTCGCGCCGAAGCGGCAAGGTCAGGTCACCTTAACCGCCTGTTTTGGCAATACATTGCCATTGTGGCACGCAAATTGCTTCGTAGGGTTGAACACGAAGCAGATGCGTGACCATGAAAGCAACTTACGACCGAAAAACAGATCTCGATGAACTGAAAGACGCTTTCGATGCCTTTAACCAGGTTTCGGGCGACTTGCAGTCGTCATATGACGATCTGCAGTTACAGGTCAAAGAACTCCAGTCCCAGCTCGATACCGCCAACCGCAAACGCGCCGAGGAAGCCGAGCGCAATGCCGAACTCGCCCAGCGCCTGACGGCCCTGCTCGAAGCCTTGCCCGGAGGCGTGATCATGCTCGACGAGGACGGCGTCGTGCGCGAACAGAATTCGACCGCCGACGATTTTCTCGGTCGGCCGCTGAAGGACATGGAATGGACGCTGATTTGCCGTCGCGCATTCCGCGACGAAACCAGCACCCACGGAGACCTGACGCTGCACGACGGCCGCATGGTCAGCCTCGCCCAGCAGGACATGGAACCGGGACCCGGGCGTGTCCTGTTGTTCACCGACGTGACGGAACGCCGGAAAGTCCAGGAAATTCTCGCGCGGCAGAAACGCCTGACCGCGATGGGCGAAATGGCCGCTGCCCTCGCCCACCAGATTCGTACGCCGCTGTCGGCGGCCGTCCTGTATACGTCGAACGCCACGCTGCCCGGTGTCACGTCCAGTCACAAGGATGAACTGCTCGGCAAGGCGACGCATTGCCTGCAAACGCTCGAACAGTTGATCGGCGACATGCTGCATTTCGCGCGCGGTGCGAGTTATACCGAGACCGGATTCGACGTCGACGACCTCCTCGAGTCGGTCGAGAACGCGTTATTGCCGCTCGCTCAAGACGGGCAACAGGTGCGCATCATTCGCTCCGCCAGGAATGTCCGTATGACCGGCAACTGCGACGCGGTCTCCGGCGCAATCCTGAACCTGGCGACGAACGGCCTGAGCCACGCCGGCGCCGACGCGCAGCTGACGATCGAGACGCGCATCGATAGCTGCGCCATCGAGATTCGAGTCAGCGATAACGGACCCGGCGTCCCCGCGGACCGACGCGAGCGAATCTTCGAACCGTTCTTCACCTCCCGTCCGGACGGCACCGGCCTCGGCCTGGCCGTCGCTCGCTCGGTCGCAGAGGCACATCACGGCAGCCTGCATCTCGATGCTACTGCGGCGCAAGGTGCGACATTCGTGCTGCGGCTGCCGCTCGACAATCAACCTGACCGCCGGATATCGAACGATATCCGGCGCCTGACAGCGCCCCTATCGGCGCAAACCCAAGCAGAGGAAGCTGCGGTATGAGTCAACCAACAATTCTTCTCGTCGAAGACGACAAGGCACTGCGCGAAGCGCTGACGGAGACGCTGCGCCTGGCGAACTACGACGTGCT
>CAZISL010000173.1:0-2907 GCA_964541975.1 uncultured Chromatiaceae bacterium
TTACCCGGGGTCGGGCCGAAATCTGCCCAGCGCATTGCGTTTCACCTGCTCGACAAGGACCGGGACGGCGCCGCATTGCTCGTCGAGGCATTGCAGAGCGCGCTGGATGGTGTCGGGAATTGCGAGCGTTGTCGAATGTTCGCGGAGGACCCGTTGTGCCCGTTCTGCGCCGATGCCAAGCGTGACGCTGCGACCGTCTGCGTCGTCGAAACGCCCGCCGACGTCGCCGCCATCGAAGAGTCCGGCGGGTACCGCGGTCTGTACTTCGTGCTGATGGGGAGGCTGTCGCCGCTGGACGGTATCGGCCCCGGCCAACTCGGTATCGACTTGCTCGACGGGCGGCTCGGCAGCGACACGATCGACGAATTGATACTCGCCACCAGCGCGACGGTAGAAGGCGAGGCGACGGCAGCGTACGTTGCGTCGATCGCCGCACGGCGCGGGATCGCCGCGACACGCATCGCGCACGGCGTACCGATGGGTGGTGAGCTTGAGTTCGTCGACAGCAACACCCTGTCCCTGGCGATCTCGGCGCGGACCGCAGTGAACGAACCCTGAGGGCGCCGGCCGCGCTCAGTTTTCGCGGGCGAGTCTCTTATACGTTTCGTAGCGCCGTGCGGCGATCGTTCCGGTCGCGACGGCTTGTTTTACCGCGCAGTCGGGTTCGCGCAAATGGCGACAGTTGGCGAAGCGGCACTCGTCAGCCAAAGCGCGAATCTCCGGAAAGCCGACTTGTGCCCTTTCGCTGTCGACGGCCGGTACGAAATCGCGCACACCCGGGGTATCGATCAGCCTGCCGCCGCCCGGCAGGCGATGCATCGCCGACGCGGTCGTCGTGTGCGTTCCTTCGTCGGTAGCCGCGGACAATTCGCCGACGACGATGTCGGCGTTGGGAACGAGCCGGTTGATCAACGATGACTTGCCGACGCCGGATTGCCCGACCAGGATCGCGACCTCATCGACGAGTTGCCCGGCCAGCGCACTGATCCCATCGCCCGTCGCGGCCGAAACCGACAGGCATTTGTAGCCGAGAGTCTTGTAAGCCTCGATCTGCGCGTCCCGCTCGCTGCCCGCATCCACTTCGATGGTGTCGCTCTTGTTATCCACGAGGATCGCCCGGCACTGCATCAACTCGGCGGCGACCAGGTAGCGGTCGATCAGGTGCCAATCGGTCGCCGGCAGAGGCGAAAGTACGACCGCGACGCAGGTCAGGTTGCTCGCAAGCAGCTCGGGTTGCGGACGGTCGGGCGCCTGGCGTTCGAGGGAATTGGTCCGCGGCAGGACGTCCGTCACGATCGCGTCGTGACCGTGTTTGTCCTGATGCCAGGCGACGCGATCGCCGCAGACGACCTTGAGTCGGCGCCCTTTGACCAGGTACCGGATGTTTTCGGCCGCAGCGGTTTCCAGGCGACCGCGTCGACCGTAGGCGGCGGTGACGAGCGCGGGGTCACTCATGATGATCGTGAGCGCAGATCACAGGCCCGACTCTGGTTCGTTATTCGGGCTAGAATGAAAAATTCGACGCGTTGGATAAGGACAAACCTCATGGGAGCTAGTGATGGCCGGCTGATTTGGATCGATCTCGAGATGACCGGCCTCGATTCACAGCGCGATTCTATCATCGAGATCGCGACGATCGTGACCACGACAGACCTGGAGATCGTTGAGGAGGGTCCGGCACTCGCCATTCACCAGCCCGATCACGTACTCGACGGAATGGACGATTGGAACACTCGTCAGCACAATGCGTCCGGCCTCGTCGAGCGGGTTCGCGCCAGCCGCGTGGATGCGGACGAGGCGGAGCGGGTGACCCTGGCCTTCCTGAAGAACCATGTCGTCGAGAACGCATCGCCGATGTGCGGCAACAGTATCTGCCAGGATCGGCGTTTCATGGCGCGGGAGATGCCGATGCTGGAGGCGTTCTTCCACTACCGTAACCTCGACGTCAGCTCCCTGAAGATCCTGGCGGGCCTGTGGGCGCCCGATGTGCTGAACGGACTCAAGAAGAATGCGGAGCACCTGGCGCTGGCGGACATACGTGATTCGATCAACGAGTTGCGTCACTATCGCAGCCACTTGCTCAGACTCGAACCCGGCCTGGCGTCGTAGATCACTCGCATCGATTCTCGTCAGGAATTCCGACATCGATATGCTAGAGTTCGGCGTGTTCGCGGCGTAGCGAGCGCTCGGCCGATCATCGACTGACTAATAAGCACTCTGAAATTACTTTATAAAAACAGAATGTTAACAACTATATTTAAAGTTAAATGGTTATTGCCGGTCCTGTTTCTCGGGCTGATTTCCACGGCCGTCTTCGGCCAGCAGGGCGAAGCCGCGTGGGTGACTGATGAGTTCGAGATCACGATGCGCAACGGGAAAGGCAGCCGCCAGACTATTGTGCGCATGTTACCGAGCGGTACCAAACTCGAGGTCTTCGAGGTCGACAAGGAAGAGGGCTACAGCCGGGTGCGCACGCGCAGCGGGGCCGAAGGTTGGGTCCTGAATCGCTATTTGCTGCGGCAGCCGCCGGCGCGGGTGACGATGCCCGACGTGCAGGCACAGCTCGCGCGGAGCGAAGCGCAGCGCAAGCAGCTCTCGCAGGAGCTGCGCGACCTGAAAAAGGAGAATACGACCGTCAAAGGGCGACTCGGACAATCAGAATCGTCCAGTGACGATCTGCAGAAGGAGCTGGCGCGTATCAGCGCCCTGTCATCGAACACCGTGCAGATCGATGCGGAGAACCGTCAGCTTAAAAAGACGCTCGCGCAGACGCAGCAGGCGCTGGAGGATGCCGAGGAGGAGAGCCGCCGGTTGGCCAGCCGCTCGAATCGCGAGTGGTTCGTGATTGGCGCGCTCGTCGTGATGTTCGGCATCCTGGTCGGGTTGATCCTGCCGCGGATTCGCTGG
>CAZISL010000174.1:0-13538 GCA_964541975.1 uncultured Chromatiaceae bacterium
CCAGCAATGGTCCGTTGTCGTACAGCATCTTCTCGAAGTGCGGAATCATCCATTCGCCATCGACCGAGTACCGGCAGAATCCGCCGCCGAGCTGATCGTAGATGCCGCCCTCCGCCATGCGCGTCAGCGTCAACGAGCACATGAACATGGCCTCGGTGTCGGGTTCCGCCGTGTTCGCCGTCGTGCGCCAGTGGCGCAACAGCCGGTCGATGTTCGTCGGATGCGGGAATTTCGGCGCGCCGCCGAAGCCGCCGTTCTGTCGATCGAAAGACTGCGCCAGCGACGCGCGCGCGGCCTCGATCGGCGCGTGCGTCAGCAGGTCGTCGTCGGTCAGTTGCGGCGCATCGATATGCGCCAGCGCGTCCACCAGCGCCTGGCCGTGCTCGTTCACGTCGTGCCGGTTGTCGCGGTAGTACGCCGCGGCCTTGCGCAGCAGGTCGGGGAACGACGGCAGCCCGTGGCGCGACACGTTGGGGAAGTAGGTGCCGCCGAAGTAGGGGCGCTGATTCTCGGCATCCAGGAACATCGTCAGCGGCCAGCCACCCGGACGGCGTTGAATGAGCTGGTGCGCGCTCTGGTAGATTTTGTCGATGTCGGGCCGTTCTTCGCGGTCGACCTTGATGTTGATGAACAGTTCGTTCATCAGCTTCGCGATGTCGTCGTCCTCGAACGATTCGTGGGCCATGACGTGACACCAGTGACACGCCGAGTACCCGATCGACAACAGGATTGGTTTGCCCTCGCGCCTGGCGCGCTCCAGCGCTTCCTCTCCCCATGGATACCAGTCCACCGGGTTGTCGGCGTGTTGCAAGAGGTAGGGGCTGGTTTCGTCGGCGAGTCTGTTCATCGATTTATTCTATACTCCGCCGATGCAGTACACCCCGTTCGACCCAATTGCCCTCCAGCTCGGCCCGCTCGCCATTCGCTGGTACGGGCTGATGTACCTGATTGGCTTCGTCGGCGGCTGGTGGCTCGTACGCATCCGCGCCGCGAAGGGCAAGGCCGTCGTGACCGTGCCGCAGGTCGACGACCTGCTGTTCTACACCGCGCTCGGCGTGATCCTCGGTGGCCGCGTCGGCTACATGCTGTTCTACAACTGGCCGCAGCTGGCCGACGACCCGCTCTCCATGCTGAAGATCTGGCAGGGCGGCATGTCGTTTCATGGCGGTTTCCTGGGGGTGCTGGTCGCGATGTGGCTGTATGGCCGCAAACTCGGCTGCGGCTTCTGGGCCCTGACCGACACGATCGCGCCCGTCGTCCCGATCGGCCTCGGCGCCGGCCGCATCGGTAACTTCATCAACGGCGAACTCTGGGGCCGCCCGACCGACCTGCCCTGGGGCGTGCAGGTCAATTGCCGCGAGTTCTCCGACGTCTGCTTCCGCCAGCTCGACCTGCCGTCCGGCACCGAATGGTCGCCGCCGCTGCACCCGTCATCGCTCTACGAGGCGACGCTCGAAGGCGTCGGGATGTTCCTGATCCTGTGGATCTACTCGTCGAAACCCCGTCCGACCATGGCCGTGTCGGGCATGTTCCTGCTGCTCTACGGAGTCTTCCGCACCACGGTCGAAATAGTCCGCATGCCGGACGCCCACATCGACTACCTCGCCTTCGGCTGGGTGACCATGGGGCACGTGCTGACGTGGCCGATGATCGCGTGGGGTGTCCTGATGCTCTGGCTGGCGTACCGGAAGAAGCCTCAGTGACGCTCGCCGCCGGTTAGCGCGTCCTGTTCCGCTGCCACGTTATCTTGCCGGAATCGTGCCGCCGATCAGTTCTTGTCCGACTGGATCGAGCGTGCCGTCGAGATCGCTCTCGGTTCCCCGTTCGCTGTAAAAGGCATCGATGACCATCCTGTCGCGCAGCGGATGCAGGTAAAGCACTCCCTTGACGGTCATGTGCAGCGGAGCCTCCGCATTGACCGGGTCCTTGTCGAGAAACAGAACGTCATAGTTAACCGCCCATTCGCCATGCAACTCGGTCAGCCAGCTGTCGTACGACAAGATCTCGAAGCGCGGGCCGACCTCACGCACCTTGGAATCGATGAATGCCTTGAACTCTTCTTTCGTCAGAAAGTCTCTCGGGAGGCCTCGGGCCATAATGCCGGCATTGAAGGAGTGAGTCGGAGACAGCGGGGCGAACGAAAACGACGCGATATGCGGTGTTCGATAATTCCGTGTCAGGCGCCAGCGATTATCGTTGGGGCGCCGCACATAGAATCCGTCGAACCACAGAATCGGATCCATTGCCGAAACCGGAATCGGCATTCCTGTAACGTTACTTCCGCCAGGTCTTTGTTCTGCGGTAGCCGGGCGACCCATCTTCCTCCATTCTTCCCAATCGGGATCGTCCGACACGCTGAACTCCATCTCGGTCTTTATACTTCGCTCTCCGGCCTGCAAGCTCAGCTCTCGCAGCTTCTCGACGTCGGCGGTATAGAAATAGGCCCTCAGTCTTTTTGCGCCCCCTCGAGTCCCGAACTGAAAGGCAACACGCTCGGCCACGAGCAGCTCATCCAGGCGAGTCGCCCATGCAAGGATTTGTGAGAGTTCCTTTTCATTCTTGGCCATTCCGTCCCGGCCGGCACGGTAATGCCAGGTGAAAATCGCCAGCTTCGGGTGATCTGAACTATCAATGCCCGCCGGAGGGCCCGTCCTGACGCTGACAAGTACTCGATAGCGGTCCTCTTTCGTTTCCCGGACCTGCCATCGGCTGTCCGATGCCACCGGCAGCGACGCTTCGCTCGGCAGCCTGACTCGTCCTCCATAAAGCTCGAAATCGTCAATGTAGTACGTGACTTGGCCGGCCGAACTCGAGCTGCCGAAAGCCCATCCATGAACTTGCGCGAGGTCCAGGCCGTCGCTGGGCGCCGCGTTGCCGATTTCCTTGCGCACCATCTTCGCGAACGGGACGGTCACCTGTTGCCATCCGGCAAAGTCGTCCCTGAACTTATAGGTATATCTTTCGGCATCGTCGCTCGTGGAATACTTTTTCCGGTTGTCGAGCACATCGACGAATAAATATGTGCCGGTGTTGTTGCCAAACGCCCAAAACCTGAAACCGAGGAATGCCCGCCAGTCATGCGAGACCCAGCTGTCCATGGCTGCGTTCTCGAAGCCATGAATGACTCCAGCCCAGCCCGTGAGGTCCAGATCCACCTGCAAGACCTTATTGCCATTTGCTTCGCCTGGAAGCTCGGGATGGGCTGTCGTCGTGGAGATCTTCGCGGCGCTCGTTGCATCGGCGAAGGTGAAGAAGCCAATCGGGAGCCCGACACTGTCTGTGCCGGTCGGCAGATCGGAGGTGAAATCATCGATCATGCTGGTATTAAGGCTTGGCGAGTCTGGCGCCATACCGTGGATCTCGGATTGTGGATCCCGATCGATCTGGGCCTCCAGTGCCCGCAAGGCAAGCTTCGTACTTTCGTCCGCGAGCCACTCTCTGCCATTATCGGTCAGATCCGAGGTCAGCAAATTGGCGTCATTGAACGCCTGATGATGAGAGTTGAGCAGGAACGAAAACGCATTGGTCCCATCGGCCTCGAGGACGAAGCAGTGGACACCAAACACAGACAAGTAGCTCGTTCTCGGTCCGGTCGGAGGAATAAGCACCTCCACGACAAGCGCATAGTCTTCCTGGATCTTGCGATCGCTGAGCTGCCCGCCAATTGTGGTCATGCTTGACTCGAACATCTCCCATTGGGAATTTCCCTGCAGTTGACCCATATCGAACGGGATGTCAGCAGCCTTGCCCGTTCCGAGCATGTTCAGGCCCAGAAACTCAACCACCCATTGACTGGATCCGACGGAGTACGAGGTGTCGTCGACGGTTCGAATGATGGTAGGGAAGACCGCAATCTTCGCCGAAGAAATTTCTCTGATAAATTCGGCCGAGCGATCGGATTCCGGCCGGTACCCCGGATTCGTTAGCAACGCTCCGGGTTCGTCCGCACAGGCAGTGAATGCGAAAGATAAGCTGAGAAACGCCGCAACAAACGTCAGGTCGTTGAAAGGTCTCATCTTGTGGCCTCCTCTCCGCATGTGATGTGCCGTTCGGCACAACGAAGCGTCAAAGACCGCATGCTTACTTGATACCACAGTGGCGGCGGACCGCAATCAGGGATTACCGCTCTTGACCGGGGATAGCTGGTCGGCGGCGAGGGCCCCAGGTGAGCAGGCCGGCTCAGCTAGGCCTGGTGGGTTTCACCCGACACCCAGACGCGGGCTGTGCAAACGGTCTCGAAGCCGAGCCTCTCATAAAGGCGGTAACCCGCGGGCGTTGCGCCCAGGAAGAAGCGTCGGTTCCCGTTACTGCGCGCTTGCGCCATCGCGGTCGACAGCAGCCGCAGACCAATTCCGCCACGCTGGCGTGCGGTGTCGGTACCCATGGCCCAGATGCCGCAGGTTTCGCCGTGGTATGTCAGCGTGACGGTTCCCACGGCCTCGCCATCGATGCGAGCGACGTAAACATCGGCGCCTGGAGTAGCAAAGAGGGACGCAGGCAGGGCTCGAAGCACGCTGTCCCTCGGCATGCTATAGGCCGAGGCCACCACATCCGCGCTTGCCTCGGCGTCCTCGGCTCGGGACGCGCGGACGACTTCAACGTCGGGGTTGCCGGAGGGCTCGAGCGGAAGGTCATCACGCACCATGATCGGAAAGTCCACCGCGTAGACCAGGCCCAAATCGGTTGCAATCTCGTCGAGCGCCGCGCCGGCCTCGGGGTAGATCATGACCAGGAACGGAAGATTGCGATCGAGGCACGAACTCACCATGCCCCGAAAATGATCGTGGTCAGCACCGGCCCCGACGACCAGCATATTCATGTCGGCCACCGGCTCGTTAGACAAGGCTAGCTGCAGACCGGGTCGGGCAGCCGCCTCATAGGCTGCTGCCTCGCCGAGGAACGTAGTGAGGGCGTCATTGGTGAGGCGGCGCAAGACCGCCTCACTCAGAGCTTTCGATGCAGTGTTCACAGATTTCTTCCTCTTGTCCTGGATACTTCCGGCCTTCCGCTGATCGTCGTTACGCAGTCACTTCATTGAACCGATAGATATGATTCGCGAATTGCGCGGAAAGAGACATTCCGAGACAAGTTAGCCCATCACGCCAGCACTAGTTAGAAGTCAGGCACCAGGCCGTCTCCGATCGGCCATAAGCAGATATCCAGATACGTGCCGAAACGCTTATCTGTCAAAGGCAAATCGCCACGCAATTGGAACCATGCCCGCTAGAGTAATCAGGGCGCCGGCCAGCATCAAATTGTCCACGTCGATAAATATCGACATCATTAAGCTGCCAAGTAGAATCGCCGCAGCGGCCCATCTCGGCACCACTCGGCTAAGAAATAGCCCGATCGATAGGACCATCAGACCAAGCAAGCTTAGCCCGGTTAGAACTGTCGACAACAACAAAGGGCCCTGCATCGCAATTAACTCTTCTAGTGCGGGGATAGCTCCCGCTACGTCGCTCGGCGCAACATTGCCGATAGCATCAAACGACAGCCACATTGCGAGCATTCCACCCATGAAAACCGCGCCAATGCAACTCATGGTCGTTCCAACAATTGCTGTCCATGGTCGCGACTCAAAAAGAATGTATCCCAAGCATAATGCTGCCGCGATTAAGAATGGCATACTGATATAGCCAACTAGATGGGGTAATAAGTAGTAACGCCAAGATCGCGGGCGGTCGATCAGTCCGTCCATAATCTCAGATGCCACATACGGCTCGTGTGTCAGCCGGAATTGAAGCACTTCGGAAAAGCTTTCCATATGCAATAAGAACACGAGCATGAACAATAAGGGAAAACCTACTAAGGAAAGGCTGCCACCCACTCGAAGCGCCACTTGCGCATTCCTGTAACTCATCTATTTTCCGTCCACGTGCATTGCGAAAACGCCCGCAAATAGTGCAGTAAGGCCAGGACCTGGAACAAGACTCATTAAAAGACATGCGACTGGCGAGCCGCCATTTGCTGGCTCAACCGGTGAAAAAAAGCCCGCTATGTGGAATGGCCCCAGCAATTCGGGCCAGTTGATTAAGTCCTCACTGTCCGGTTTTCGTACTGTACCGGGCTGAGATAGCCTAGGTAACTGGGGCTGACGGGGTACACTTACTGGCAGAAATAACAATGGGGCCATCACCCTCGCGCTAAAACTGTAAGCAACATTGAATGAGAAGACTATTGATAGTCACCGGCCTCGTCATTGGAATACTAATCGGCGCGTTTTTTGGGTTCTTTGGAATGTTGGCAAACGTGCACGATGGCTACAGTGAGTCCGACGCACTTCGGGACTACGCCCTATGGTTTCTCTTGTACCTACCGGCTGGCGGTGTGTTGGGATACTCGGTCGGGTGACTTCGTCGGTTCTAGCTTCAGGTCTAGTGTTCTACCCGCTCGGGTGGTGATTTTCGCCGACCGGCGTCTGGCACAGTAGAGAAACCGTGAGGGATTGCAGATGCCCTCTTTTGGGAAAGTAGGAGACATCGACGCTGGATCGAAGCGAATGGCTGCTTCCGAGCATGAATAATACAGGCTTCTGGTTCCAGAAATAGCAGAAAAGACGGCAGCCGTTTAAAGGAGTATTTTTTGCCCAGCCGCGGCTTGATTGGACATTGCGGGCACCCTTGAACGATTTCTTTTTGGCCACTTGCGTAAAAGATCGCGTTAAAATCGACCTCTCGGGGGTGAGATAAGAAAGTGCGCCAATATCTGGATTTGATGCATCGCGTTCTGGACGAAGGTGCCCGTAAGGGCGACCGGACCGGCACCGGCACGCTGAGCGTATTCGGTCATCAAATGCGCTTCGATCTCGGTGCCGGTTTCCCGATGGTCACCACCAAGAAGCTGCACACGCGCTCGATCATCCACGAGTTGCTGTGGTTCCTGCAGGGCGATACCAATATCCGGTATCTGAACGACCACAACGTCACGATCTGGGACGAGTGGGCCAATGAGCAGGGCGATCTCGGCCCCGTCTACGGCGCGCAATGGCGCTCCTGGCCCACGCCGGATGGCTCGCAGGTCGACCAGATCCAGCAGGTCATCGATACACTCCGCGCCGACCCGAATTCCCGCCGTATCATCGTCAGCGCCTGGAACGTTGCCGAACTCGACAAGATGGCGCTCGCGCCCTGCCACTGCCTGTTCCAGTTCTACGTCGCGGACGGCCGGTTGTCGTGCCAGCTGTATCAGCGCAGCGCGGATATATTCCTCGGCGTGCCGTTCAATATCGCGTCTTATGCGTTACTGACGCACATGGTCGCGCAGCAGGCGGACCTGAACGTCGGTGATTTCATCTGGACGGGCGGCGACTGCCACTTGTATCTGAATCATCTGGAGCAGACCCGCGAGCAGCTGGCGCGCGATCCGCTGCCGTTGCCGACGCTGGCGCTGAAACGGCGGCCGTCTTCGATCTTTGCTTACGAATACGACGATTTTGAGATCGTCGGATATGAGCATCATCCGCATATCAAGGCGGCTGTTGCCGTTTGAGGCGTTGTGGTTGGATTGCTGAGCCTGGCTTACCGCTCTGATCTGGTTCACGTTTGAATAGCCGAGACCGGCCTACCGCTGCAAAGTCTTTTCCTGCGAAGACTTAGGAAAAGACTTTGCAGCGCTCTCCGATCTCTCATCCGGCAGTCGCCAGTGGTGCCGGTTGACCACTGTACTTGGCACCGAAGCGCTTCGGCGGGCGCGGTGATTCTTGGAAGGCCATGGCGGGCGTCAGTTGAGCTCGCCACTTCGGTCAGGATTTTCCGGGAAAACTTTTCGGGAGTCTTCGAGCGAAAGGTTCCTTCCCGGAAAATCCGCAATGGGGCTGCCGAACTGAATTCCTCCGCTCACCGTTCCGCAATCCGGCTACAGAAACGAAACTCGCCAGCGGCTACTTCGCCGATACACTAACGATCCGCAATGGCCCATCCAGCCGGGCGGCCGTGAGTTTACGTCCCCATACGCACCCGGTATCGATCATCAGCAGGTTCGGCTGCTCGACCAGGCCCAGTGACGACCAGTGGCCACATACGATCCGGACTGATTTTGTCTTGCGTTTCTTCAGCTCGAACCACGGCACTAGTTTTTTCAATTGCGAACCCGGCGGGCCTTTTTGCTCGAAGTCGAGACGGCCGTCCTCGTAGCAGTAGCGGATTCGCGTCAGGCAGTTCGTGATGAAACGGAGCCGGTCGAGGCCTTCGAGGTCCGGGGACCAATCGTCGGGTTCGCTGCCATACATGTTCACGAGGAATTTTGCGTATTTCTTGCCGCGGAGCGTCTTTTCCACTTCGCGTGCCAGCTTGATGGTTTGCAGCGGATCCCAGCTTCGATAAACGCCCGCGTGCACGAGCAGCGTGTTGAGTTTCGGCCGGTAGACCGCGAGTGGCCGGTGGCGCAGCCAGTGCAACAGTTCGTCCGCATCGTCGGCTTTGAGGATCTCGCGCATCGACGCGTCGATCCGGAACGCGTCGGTGCCGGCCGCGAGCAGGTGCAGGTCGTGATTACCGAGAACGACGGTCGCGGCGTCACCCAGATCTTTTATATATCTCAGCGTCTTCAGCGATTTCGGGCCGCGATTGACGAGGTCGCCGACGAACCAAAGTTCATCGCGGTCCGGATCGAACTTCAGTTTCTTGACGAGTCTGCGCAGGTCGTCGTAGCAACCCTGCACATCGCCGATCGCGTAGATGGCCATTAGTTGACGATTCCCGGCACGGCCAGTCGGAATACGGGGATCGACGCGTCGAAGGATTCACCCTCTTTGTCGATCATGCCGTAGCTGCCTTCCATCGTTCCGACCGGTGTTTCGATTACGGAGAAACTCGAATAGCGGTGGTAGTTGCCGGGCCTGATGGTCGGCTGCTCTCCGACGACCCCGTCGCCGGCCACTTCCTGTGTTTTGCCGGTGGCGTCGGTGATCAGCCAGCGCCGCGTCAGCAGTTGCACCGGCAGCTTGCCGTCGTTGTGGATCGTGATGGTATAGGCGAACACATAGCGATGTTCTTCCTGGACGGACTGATCCGGCAGGAAGCGCGATTCGACATCGACTTTGATAGTTTCACCATCCATGGCTGGTCTTACCCCGGTGGGTGATCTTCAATATCCGTATCGTCCAGCATTCCAGACGATTCCGCAAAAAAGTTTCCGAGTCGGATGAACGCGTCGACGTCGAGCGTTTCCGCTCGCGCTTCCGGGTCGATGCCGAGGGCCTCGATCTGTTCGTGCGCGACCATGTTGCGCAGGGCATTGCCCAGCTGTTTGCGGCGCTGATTGAAGGCCTTCGCGACGACTTTATCGAACGCGGACTCATCTATGATTCGCCCGCGTCGCTCGGGATCGGGCGTCAACCTGGCGACGGCCGAGTCGACGCGCGGCGCGGGTGTGAAGGATCCTGGTCTGACGATGAACAGGGATTCGACCTGGCAACGCGCTGCCAACGATACCGTCAGGCGACCGTAGGTCTTGTTGCCCGGTTCCGCCGCCATCCTCTCGACGACTTCCTTCTGCAGCATCACGTGCGCGTCGCGAAACAGGCGGCTGTGGTCGAGGAAGCGAAACAGCAGCGGTGTCGAGATGTTGTAGGGCAGATTCCCGACGAGTCGTAGCGAAGCCGGTTCGTTGGAGATCGACTCGAAATCGAACCTGAGCGCGTCGGCGCGATGCACTTTCAGTCTCGGATCGGTGATGTCTTGCTCGATGGCGGTCGCCAGGTCGCGGTCAATCTCGATCACGTCCAGCCGGGCGACCTGCTCCAGCAACGGGCGAGTGAGCGCGCCGTGCCCGGGTCCAATCTCGACGAAGTGATCGCTCGGCCTGGCGGCAACCGCGTTGAGTATCTTGGCAATGATGTTGCCGTCGTGGAGAAAGTTCTGGCCGAAGTGTTTCCGCGGGCGATGATCGTTCATGCCGCCGCGTGCGCCTGCATGTCGATCGCCAATTCGAGCGCCGCGCGCAGACTGCCGGTATCCGCCCGGTTCGTTCCGGCGAGGTCGAGCGCCGTGCCATGGTCGACGGATGTACGAATGATCGGCAGACCCAGTGTGACGTTGACCGCGCGCCCGAAGCCACGATGCTTGAGGACCGGCAGCCCCTGGTCGTGATACATCGCCAGCACCGCGTCGGTCTGCTCGAGGTGGTGCGGTGTGAAAGCCGTATCGGCAGGCAGCGGGCCCAGCAACGTCAGGCCATCGTCGCGCAGTTCCGTCATAACGGGTTCGATGATTTCGAGTTCCTCGGTACCCAGATGCCCCGACTCCCCGGCATGCGGGTTCAGCCCAAGAACGGAAATGCGGGGATCACGGATTCCGAACCAGTTGCGCAGGCCGTCGTTCAGAACGCCGATGGTGTCGCGGACGCGATCGGGTCGGATCGCATTCGCGACATCGCGCAGGGCGAGATGCGTGGTCATCAGCGCGACGCGCAGGTCGCCGGCCACCAGCAGCATGACGGGCAACGCGGCGCCTGCCCGGTCAGCCAGAAATTCCGTATGCCCGGAGAAGCGGATGCCCGCATCGTTGATGATGCCCTTGTGCACGGGCGCCGTGACCATCGCGGCGAACTCGCCGCTCATGCATCCATCGCAGGCGCGCTCAAGCGTCGCAACGACGGAGCCCGAGTTGGCGCGATTCAATACGCCCGGCGTACTCTCGTCGGCGAGCCTGCAATCGATCGCGAGCACGTGTCCGGCGGCGCTTGGTCGCGGCGGTGAATCAGGTTCGAAGTCGAAGACGTCCAGTTCGACGCCGCCGAGCCGCGCGCGTTCGCGCAGCAAGTTTGCATCACCGACGCAGACGAGCTCGACCGGCCATCCTTCGGCGACGATCGCCGCGACAATCTCGGGTCCGATGCCCGCTGGCTCACCGAGTGTTATCGCGATACGCGGGGTTGATGCTGCGGTCGGCTGGTTCATGCGGGTCGTGACCGCGGCGAGGCCGTGCGGTCAGAGTCGATATTCGACGTACGCCTGGTCACGCATTCGGCGCGCCCACAGCTCGGTCTCTTCTTCGAGCTTGCTGTTGCGAATCGCCATGATCGCCTGTTGTTGCTCGACCTCGTCTGTCTTGTCATAAACGCGGCGCTCCAGCAACTGCACGATGTGCCAGCCGAACGGCGATTTGAACGGTTGGCTGATCTCGTCGATCTCCAGCGTGTCGCAGACGGCCTGGAATTCCGGTACGAACGTGCCCGGCCCCTGCCAGCCGAGATCGCCGCCTTCGACGGCCGAGCCCGGGTCCTCTGACACGGCTTTGGCGACAGCCGCGAAATCGTCACCGGCGAGCACCTGCTCGCGGATCTCGATCAGCTTCTGTTCCGCCGAGTAATCGTCAAGGATCTCATTCGTGGTCATCAGGATATGCCGGGCATGCGTCTGATTCTCCATGATCGGTTCGGCGCCGCGGAGACCATCGAGACGTACGATATGAAATCCACTGGCACTTCGAATCGGCTCGGATATCTGCCCGACCTGCAGGCCGGGCACGACTTCGGCGAACAGCGTCGGCAGTTCGGTCCCTTTGCGCCAGCCGATGTTGCCGCCTTCGAGCGCGTTCTGACCGTCGGAAAAGGTGACGGCGAGTTGCGCGAACGGCTCACCGGCGGCGGCTTTCTCGTAGAGCTTGCTGATCCTCACTTCGGCCGCGTCGATATCTGCGCTAGATGCCGACGCCGACAACGAGATCAGGATATGCGACAGGTTGAACTCTTCGCTCGCCGAGCCGCGACCCTGCTGCCGCTCCAGGTATTCGTCGAGTTCCCGGGGAGTCACGTTGATGCGGCCGATCACGTCGCGCTGCCGAAGTTGTTCGACGGCCAGCTGCTTGCGCATGTCTTCCCGGTAGGTGTTGTAGTCGATGCCCTGTCCCGCCAGAAGCTGGGGCATGTCGGACAGCGCGACGCCGTTGCGCTGCGCGATATTCGACAACGCCATGTTCAGCGTCTCGTCGGGAATCTGGACGCCAAGGCGCTCGGCTCGCTGGAGCTGGATGCGCTGCACGACCAGGCGCTCGAGAACCTGCGGTACCAGCGCGTTCATGTCCGGTATCGGCGTGCCCTGTTGCTGCAGCCGTTCGACGATGGTGGCGATCTCGGCATCGAGTTCGCTCGCAAGCACGACGCCGTCATTGACGATCGCGACGATGCCGTCGAGTCGCTGACCCGTGCTGCTGAGTTCAACGGTTTGTGCCGGCGCTTCGGCGCCGGCGCCGAGACACAGGCAAATGAAAAATAGACGCAGTTTGTTCATGTCTTTAGGATATCTGTTGTTCAATCGGCGGCATCGGTGTAGCGCCGTCTGCCATGGCTTGTTGTCGCCGGGATGGTAGTGTATATGAGAAATAAAACGCTATGGTTCAATAATTTACCGTAGCATAGCGAAAAACGCACCGGGGGGAGCGATTGCAGGCGTTTGATAGCGAATGGTATGCGGTGGGGCTGTCCGAAGAGTTCAGGCGTGGTCGTAAACGCAGTGTTCGTTTGTATGGCCGAGAGCTGGTGCTGTGGCGATCGAAAGCCGGTGAACTGGCCGCGCTCGATGCGCGATGTCCGCATATGGGGGCCTCTCTCGCGACCGGGAGGGTCAGGGACGACCACGTCGAATGTCCGTATCACGGCTTTCAGTTCGACCGTTCCGGTCGCTGCGTCAGAACGCCGCGTCGGGCTGTAGACGCACTGATTCCAAAGACGATGTGCGCCCGCCGCTACGAGGTGCGGGAGCGCTGCGGATGGGTATTCGTTTACTGGGGCGAGCCCGACCGCGACCTGCCTGATCCGCCGTTCTTCGAAGCGGTCGAAGCAGCCGACGACAAACTGCAGCATTGCTGGACGGCAAAATCGTGGCCGCTCCATTTCACCCGATTCATCGAGAACACGGTCGACGTCGCGCATCTCGGCACGGTTCATCGCAGCACGCTGGCCTGGTCCCTGCCCGATCCCATCGACGTCGGCACGGGCGTCGACGGCAACCTCATCTCGGTGTACCCGCCGTCGACCACGGATCTGCCGGTGCTGTCGCAGATCCTGTACCCGAATATGGCGCTCCTGCATCTGAACCCGAAATTTCTGACGGTATTCGCCGGCGTTCCGGTGGACGAGAATACGACGCGGCTCTACGTTCGCAGCTCGCTCGGTTATGCCCGTCTGCCATTGATCGGACGCTTCGCGACCTGGCTCAAACACCGGGCAGACATGGCGGCGCTGTGGCAGGATGAAGGCTCGATGTTGAATATCGAGCCGAAGAGTTCGGACGACGCTGTCGGTGAAGTGTTGATGGAGTTCGACTGCCACATCGCTGAATACCGCAAGATGCGCAGGCGCAAACTGGCGGCGTTGGATCGAGCCGAGCCGTCTGCCGCCGGAACTAGTAGTAACTGAGAATCCCACGATCCAGTAGCCGATCCGCGGCGCTGTCAGAGCTGCCGAAGCCCTTCAGGATCAGCTGTATCGAGAAGCCGGTGTCCGAATCGCCCGTCCGGCTGGCCAGGTAGCGTCGCACGCTCGTGCGGATCGCCCAGCAACACGTCGCGTATTCAGCACCGACCAGCGATTCGAGC
>CAZISL010000175.1:0-5187 GCA_964541975.1 uncultured Chromatiaceae bacterium
CGAACCGACGAACTCGGCGACGCCGTTTAACAGCATCTGCGTGGCCAACAATATCAGCAGCATGCCCATCAGCCGCCCGAGTGCGCGCGCGCCGCGGTCGCCGAGGAAGCGCATCAGGTAGGGCGACGCCGTCAGTATCGCCGCCGTCCCGGCCCACGCGATGAACAACGCGATGCTCCACTCCACCATGCGATCGGGCTGGGTCGAACTGAGCAGCAACAGAATCGCGATGGCCGACGGCCCGGCGACCATCGGCATGGCGAGCGGTACGATGAACGGATCATCGACATGTTCCGGCCCGTCGCTATCGGCGGACGGGAAGATCATACGCAGCGCAATAATAAAGAGCAGCACGCCGCCGGCGAGACTCAGCGACGGCTGGCTGAGTTGCATGAAGCTGAGGATGGCGGTTCCGGCCCACAGGAACACCATCAGGATAACGAGCGCGAACAGCATCTCGCGCGCGAGGATCTTCGCGCGCGCGTGGCTGTCGACATGCTCGAGGATCGCGTTCGCGACCGGCATATTGCCGAGCGGATCCATGATAAAGAACAGCGTTACGGCGGCAGCGGCAATGCTCGGCCAGTCCATCGTCGTCTCCGGGTGGGTCAGGAAACAACTTCTACTAGATTCCTCGACCGAATGCGAGCGCGCGCAACGTCGTCTAGAATCTGCACATGCGCCGACGAACACTCCTGACCAGCGCCATCGCAGGTATCGCCGCGACCGCCTGTTCGAAACCGGACGAAACCGGCGCCGACTGCGAATCGAGCGGCCGTGCGTTCCGGTGGAAGATGGTCACATCCTGGCCCACTAACTTCCCCGGCTTCGGTTCCGCCGCCAACCTTCTCGCGGAGACGATCGAGAGAAACTCGAATGGACGGGTGCGCATTCGAATTTTCGCCGCGGATGAACTCGTGCCGGCCTTCGAGGTTTTCGATGCGGTCTCCAGCGGCACGGCTGAACTCGGTCACAGTGCGCCGGTTTACTGGAAAGGCAAAATCCCTTCAGCGCAGTTCTTCAGCGGCATCCCGTTCGGCATGTTGCCGATGGAGTTCAATGCGTGGCTGTATCACGGCGGTGGCCAGGAACTGTGGAGCGAGGCCTACGCACCCTTCGGCGTCATGCCTTTCACGGCCGGCAACACCGGACCGCAGATGGGCGGCTGGTTTCGTCGCGAGATCGAGTCGATCGATGACCTCGCCGGCCTGAAGATGCGCATGCCCGGACTCGGCGCCGAAGTGCTGCAGCGCGCCGGCGCGACGCCGGTCAACATCTCAGGCGCGGAGCTGTTCACGGCGCTGCAGACCGGCGCGATCGACGCGACGGAATGGGCGGGTCCTTACAATGACCAGGCGTTCGGGCTACACGAGATCGCGCCGTACTACTACTACCCGGGGTGGCACGAACCATCGGGCACGCTCGAATGTCTCGTCAACGCCGCTGCATTCGCGCAGTTGCCGGAGGACCTGCGAGCCATCGTTCGCTCGGCATGTCGCGAGACCAATGAAGTCATGCTCGCCGAGTTCACAGCGCGCAACCAGGTGGCGCTGCGCCAGCTCGTCGACGAGCACGGCGTCGAGCTCCGTCGCTTCCCCGACGACGTCATGCGTCGATTGAAAAAGCTGACGGCCGAGGTCATCGCCGAGGCGCGCGACCACGACGCGCTGACGGATCGCGTCGCCGAATCGTACTCCGGGTTTCAGCGGCAATCGCTGGAATGGCGACGCGTATCGACGGACGCATTCCTCGACGCCCGCTCGGATTAAGCCGGCCGGAAATCCTCGCCCAGACCGTCAGCGGCCTGCCGCCGCACGCGCTCGATCCGCTCATCCGTGTATGGCTCGCCGCCGGAAGCGCCCCAGACGACGCCGGGCCAGGCGAAGTCGGCCGGGTTTCGACCGACGACATGAATGTGCAGCTGGCTGACGACATTGCCGATTGCCGCGACGTTAAGTTTCTCGATGCCGTCGAGTGCCTGAACGTAGTGCGACACGGTGTTGATCTCATCGAACAGGATCGCCTGCGCGAGCAGGTTCAGGTCGCAGATCTCGGTGACATCGGTCTCCGGCACAAGGATGAACCACGGCACCGCCGCATTGTTCATCAGCAGCAGGCGGCACAGCTTGAAACGCCCGAGGGTAAAGCAGTCCTGCTCGAGCCTCGGATCGAGTTTGAATTTCTTGTTACTCATGAGGCCCGCGTTCCGCCGCGAATAGGCGGCACTCGTCCTCGTTTTTGGCCAGCCGCGTCGTGCATTCGTATTTCATCCCAAGTTTCTCCAGCAAGCCGGCGGACGCCTCGTTTCCGACCCACGTGACCGCGACGACTCGAGCGAGACCCACCGAACCGAATGCATGCTCCAGGGTGGCCTGCGCGGCCTCGAATGTATAACCCCGGCGCCGGTAAGCCGGCAGCATTGCGTAGCCGATGTCGACGTCGTCGAGCGTATCGCGATTGACCAACCCGCACATGCCGATCGACGCGCCATCCCTCTTGCGAATGACGAGGTAGATGCCGAACCCGTTGCGTTCATAGTGGTCGAGGTATTTCTCTGCAACATGCTCGCGCGCCTCATCGAGCGTGCGCACATTGCGATCGCCGATATTGCTGATGAACTCGGAATCATTCAACAACTCGAGCATGAACGGCGCGTCATCGACGCACATCTCGCGCAAGATCAGTCGTTCGGTTTCCATGACGGATGAATTCACGTGGCAAGGTTACGCCACGTGCGGCGCTCGGAACAATCACGGTCAGGCCGTGGCAGCCGCCCGGTGCGCGGCTTCCCATCCGGCCATTGCTTTCTTGCGGTCACTGCCCCACCGGTACTGACCGAAATCTCCATTGCTGCGAATGACGCGATGGCAGGGGATCAGATATCCGATACGGTTATTCGCGATCGCCGTAGCCACCGAGCGAACTGCCGTCGGTTTGCCGATCATCGCCGCGACCTGCTGATAGGACGCCAGCGCTCCCTCGGGTATCGACAGTAACGCCTCCCAGACGCGCAGCTGGAACGGGGTACCCCTGAGCAGCAGGCGCAGCGAGCCACCGTGGCCGCGATCGAAAGCGGCGTCAGCCACCACCCCGGTCTGCCGGTCGTCCCGGACGATGTCCGCTGCGGGCCACTCTTCGCGCAGTTCGCGCTCTAGCGCACGGCTGTCCGGCACGGAATCGATGAACGCCATCTTGCAGACGCCGCGACCGGTCGTCGCGATCAGGCAATCGCCGAACGGCGAAGGATGAATACCGAAAGCGATCTTCAGCTTGCCCCCGCGTTGCTTGTACTCGCCCGGCGTCATGCCTTCGCAACGAATCATCAGGTCGTGCAATCGGCCGGAACCGCTGAGGCCGCTGGCCAACGCGGCGCTCATGACGGACTCGTCGCGCAACCGGCGCTTGGCGGTCTCCTTGGTCAGGTAGCGCAGGAATGCTTTTGGCGACACGCCGGCCCAACGGGTGAACTCGCGCTGCAGATGCGACTCGCTGAGGCCGATATGCTCGCCGAGTTCGGCCAGCCCGGGCTGCTCCAGCTGATGCTCGGCAAGGTAGTGAATCGCACGAGCGATGCGCTCATACGGGCGTGAAGCTGTCTCTTGTTTAGCTTTCATGCGGGAATTATCACGCCCGGGCCGCCGGCTGGGCGACCCGATTCCTGCTGAATTGCGGCGCGCCATGCGCCGCGACCGCTACTCTGCCGCCGCGCCGGTATTCGCCTGCAGGTAGGCGATCAGGTTGGCGCGATCCTGCGGTTTCTTGACGCCGACGAAAACCATGATGTTGCCGGGCAGGAAGTCCGCCGGTTGCTCCAGCCAGCCGCTGACCGTTTCCGCGGACCAAACGACGTCGGAGTTCTTGACCGCGTCGGAGTACGTGAACCCGGCCGCCTGACCCGCCTTGCGGCCGAACATGCCGTAGAGGTTCGGGCCGACCTTGTGCGCGCCACCCTCTCCCAGCGTGTGACAGGCGCGGCACTGGAAATACAGTGTCTCGCCGCGCTTGATATCCGCGTTGGCGAGCATTTCGCTCAAATCCATCTCTTCGACGGCAGCGGCCGGCGCGCTTGAAGCCGCACCCGCCGGGGCGGTCGAATCTTCCGAACCACCACAGGCAGACAAACCGATGACCGCGAGGCCCGAACAGACGATGTTTCGCATCGATGCGCGCATTTTCCTGATTCTCCTGAAAACTGAATGAAGTCTGCTAAATATACTAGCTGTCCGCCGCGCGATGAATCGCCCTTCGAATGCGCGGATACGTACCGCAACGGCAGATATTAGTGATCGACCGATCGATGTCTGCATCGGTCGGATCGGGATTCTCGGCCAGCAAAGCGGCGGCCGACATTATCATGCCGGGCTGGCAATAGCCGCACTGGGGGACCTGCTCCTCGATCCACGCGACCTGGACCGGATGGAGTTCGCCGTCGGCGGTCAGGCCCTCGATCGTCGTCACGGCCTTGCCCGCGGCCGCCGCGACCGGCACGACACACGAACGCACGGCCTTGCCGTCGAGGTGCACCGTGCACGATCCGCACTGTGCGACGCCACAACCATACTTCGTCCCCGTCAGCTTCAACAGGTCACGCAGGACCCACAGCAACGGCATCTCGGCAGGCGCGTCGATCGACGTTTCTTCTCCATTTAAATTGAAATTAATCAATTGCTTAAAGAGACTATCTAGAAATTAATTTAATTATGATCGGGCTCAATCCAGGCGTAGGGCGCCGGGATTCATCAGGCCGTCGGGATCGAGGCTCTGCTTGAGATCGCGCAGCAACCGCTCGGCCTCGCCCTGCCGTTCACGCAGGTACGGGTAGCTCTTGCCGACCTGCATGTGCACGGCGCCGAGCTCCGTGAAGATATCCTGGATCTTGCTCCGCAGTTCCGCCACGAGTTCGCGACCCGCCGGGTTGGCGGGATACTCGGGCAGCATGTCGAGATATTCCTGCGGCAGGTAACGCTTGTGATACGGCGTGCGGTCGTCTTCCCAGTAGAACACCGGCTCATAGAGAAAACCGTTGGTACTGATGCTCGTGAACATCGCCGCCTTCTCGACCTTGTGCTCTTCCATGCGCGCCTCGTTGTCGGCATGGAGCTTCGCGATCCGGGCGTGGAACTCCTTGAGCTTCGAGAACGGCAGGATGCCGTGCATCGGCACCCAGCGCTGACCGCGCGGCCCGAG
>CAZISL010000176.1:0-8308 GCA_964541975.1 uncultured Chromatiaceae bacterium
CCCCAACGCCACGCTCGTCGCCTGGTGACAGTAGTAGGAACAGTTATTGACGTTGTTTGTGCCGTACAGACGCGCGAGTAGCTGCAGCACGAACCCGGCCTCGTTGGACGACCGGCCCGAAGAATAAAAGAATGTCCGTTGCGCCGCGGTCGCCGCGAAGCGCGCTGCCGCATGCGAGATCGCCCAGTCCCAATCGACGACGCGGTAGCGATCCGACTCGGCCGCCTTGTAGATAGGCTCCCCGAGGCGGCCCATATGCTCCAGCTCCCGGCCCGACAGCTCACGCAGATCGGCGACAGGGTGGTCGAAGACTTCGGCCGGGATGGGCGGCTGGATGTCCGTCGACTGCGCCTGGACGCTCTTGTTACAGACAGAGGGGAACTCGCCGAGTTCGTTCGTCATGCCGCCGCGCTGGCCGCCCATGCCCAGGCCACAGGCCTTGCAGGCATTGTGCGCCGTCAGCGCCTTGGCCGAGTTCAGCAGACCCATGCGCCGCGCGGTCTGCAGCAGATACAGGATCTTTTTTCGACCACCGCCGACGGGTTCCTTCATGGCGCCATAGAGTATCTTATCCTTGTCGGCGCCGGTCGAATCAGCTCGATCGGTGGGCGATCACCACGGTTGTTCTTCGTGGGTGTAGCGGATGAACTTGCCCGACTTTTCGAGCGTCATTCCGTCGATGACGTCGATCATCCCCGCAACGCTCTCCGGCGGCTCGATCAGGCCCGGGAAGCGGCGCTCCGGCGGAATCTCGCCGGCCGTATTGACCATGCCGGGAGACAATACGCACACGGCGATGCCGTATTGCCGAACGTCCTCGGCGACATTCCGCATGATCATGTTCTGCGCGGCCTTGCTGGATTTGTAAAAATACATGCCCGGCAGGCCGCCGCTGTTCAACCCGAACGATCCGGCCTGGGACGTCACGGAGACGACCTTCTTTTCCACGCTGGCCTTGACGTGCTCCAGGAACGCCTCGCACATCTTTAGCGGTCCGAGCGCATTCGTGCGCATGAACGTATCGAACTGTGCGAAGTCGATCGAGCCGAAAGCCTGGCTCGGGAACTCACCGAAGATTCCGGCATTGTTGACGAGAACGTCGACGGGCGTACCCTCGAGCTTACCGGCCAGCGCGTCGATCGATGACGGACTGCTGACATCGAGCGTCTCGACGCTCAACCCATCGTACTGATGCGCCAGTTCCCGGAGACCATCCGCCGCGTCGGGATTGCGGGCCCCGGCGATAACGGACCAGCCCTTCTCCGCGTATTGCCTGACGAATTCGAAGCCGATGCCCCGATTGGCGCCGGAAATCAGCGCGGTTCTGCGGTAGCCCTTGCTCATTCTGCAGCCGTTCCTACAGTGCAGTCACAGACACATCCCGCCATCCACGTGCAGCGTGGTTCCAGTGATGAATGATCCGCGGTCGGAGATCAGGTATGCGGCGGCCTCCCCAGCATCGTGCTCCGGGTCGCCAAACCGGCCGACATGGTGCTTCGCCGCGTTCTTGTCACGCACGGCCGGCATCGCTTCGTGGAATTGCAGGGCCTTCTCCGTTTCGAACACGCCGAACAGTAGCGTGTTGATCCTGATGCCCTGGCGCGAGTATTCGAGGGCCGCTGCCTGTGTCAGCCCCTCTACCGCGAGTTTGGACGCAATATACGGGGCCATGCGCATGCCGGTATCCCGAGTCGCGCCGGAGCTGATGTTGATGATCGAATAGTTGCTGCCGGTATCGGCGCCCTGGGCCAGAAACTGCCGTATCGCGAACTTCATGCCGAGGTAGGTACCCGTCACGTTCGTGTTCATGACCTGCTGGAAACTGTCGAGCGATTCATCGGCCAGCAATTGGAAATCGCCGGGAAAGACCGCGTTATTGATGATCGAATCCAGGTGACCGAACCTGTCCACTGCAAACTTGACGACATTCTCGTTGTCCGCCTCGTCGGTGATATCCATCTGGAAATACGCGACGCTATCCGACTCGCAACCAGCCGCGTCGCGCAGGCGGGCAAGCGCCTCCTCGCCCGTATCGCTATGACGACTCGTAATGACGATGCGCGCGCCATATTTGGCGAGACGCGTCGCCATGCCGAAGCCGATCCCCATCGTGCCGCCCGTTACGATCACGACCTTGCCGTCGAGCTCCTGCCCATTTTTCATATCGCTTCCCGCAGTCTTTTGTCGTTGCACCATCTTGGGTTTTTCCTGTCCGTCCGAGCCGGGAGTCGCCGTCGCGCCGCCGCTCTGCTGCGCCTGCAATTCTTCGAGCAGCTTCACGGTGACGAAATTCGTCCCTCGTTCCTGCGCCGCCTTCTCCGCATTCTTGATGATCATCGGCTGCACGAAACCGGGTGCCTTCTCGATGCGAGCGAGTGCCGCGTCTTCCCATTCGAGCGTGGCGTTCGACTTCGCATCTCGCGGCACGACCGGCTCGGACAGACCGAAGTCCTTGGGGCGCGTGGGGGCCACATCGTCGATATCGACAAAATTCAGGTCCTCGACGCTCACCTCGGCCGACGCCCCCGCGGGAACACGCGGCATTTCCGGATAGACCCAGCCGTCGACGGATTCCCTGCGATTCGGCGACGGAATGATCCGCACTTCCTGGTCCGGGTCGCGCAACTCCGCGCGATCGATCTGCCACCCGAGATTCCGCATCCGTTCCATAAGGCCCCAGTAGGTCAGCATGATCTTGTCTTCGTCATGCGTGTAGATCCCGCGGGGGTTCGGCCCGCTCGGAGCGACTTTGGGGCGTTGTGATTCTGCCAGCGCCTTGTCCTGATGCACGTTCTGCAGGTTGCGGCGCGTATGCTCGGTATCGAATTCTTCTTCCATGCGGTAATTGCGGAAGAACATATGCCGCATCATCGTGCGATGCTCGTCGACCGGCGTCGTGAACTCGTAAAAGATATTGAACTCACCCGAGCCGATCCCGCCGATCTCGACCTGGCCGCGCAGCGTGAATCCCGGCACGAAGTACTTCATGATCGACTCGACCTTCCGGCCCGATTCCCGCATCTCCTGCCAGACGCCTTCACTCGGCGCCGCGTCAACACGCATCACGGACTGGAAGCCGTGCTCGGTGGCCGTGACGTGGTGCTCGGGCGCCTGGACCGGATTCTCATTGCCCTGGAACATGATCCCGTGGACCACCGGCAGGTGTACGTAGTCGAGATTGGTGAACTTCGCGGTGTGGTAGTCCGCCTCCCAGATTTCTTCGTTGGTGGTATGGCGGAAGCCGTCGTCGTCCCACTCGGGCATATCGAAAATGGGCGATGCGGCGTCGGGGTCGTCGCCGAGACAGACCCAGATCGCGCCGTACTTCTCGACCGTCGGGTAGGCATCGATTCGCATTCCCGGCGCCACGACGTCGACGTCGTGATCTCGACGCGACGGCACGATCGTACAGTCCCCGTGACCGTTGAACCGGTAGCCATGGAACGGGCAAGCGATCGTGCCGTCCTTGTACAGGCAGCCCTCCGCCAGGCTCGAACCGCGGTGGGGACAGACGTTGCTGATGCAGCGTGCCGTGCCGTCCATCTCGCGAAACAGGACCAGGTCGGCGCCCAGCATTCGGACCTTCCTGGGCTCGTTGGTCAGGTCTTTACTGAAACCGGCGACGTACCAGACATTTGTGTACACGTATCCCCCCAGAGTGTTGCAAGGCCGATCAATACTATCAAAGCGACTTGGGCATTGGTCAGCCGGAGCACGTTTGTGCGATGCTATGGGCCGGCCCGACAACAAGACGAATTCGTCCGGGCCGGAGCACATTCGGTTTCCCGGGGGGGGGAGTGAGATGCCGGAATTCAGAGCACGTGTGCGCAAGGCTGGCGCTATCGCGGTACTGCTGCCGACACTGGCTGCGGTGCCGCTCACGACGATGGCGTCCATCGAAGAGCTCGTCGTCACGACGCGGAAACGCGAAGAGAATGTGCAGGAAGTCCCGATCGCGGTCGAAGTACTTTCGGCGGACCAGATTGAGCGGCAGGGCATTCGGGATCTGACGGACATCGCCAAGCTCTCGCCGAGCGTGCAGTTCGATACCTCTTTCGGCCCTCAGGACACCCGCATCACGATTCGCGGCCTGTCCAATACCCGCGGCCGATCCAACGTCGCGTTCCTCGTGGACGGCATCGACGTCACGACGGAGAACGTCATCTCCGCCGGCTCCGGCCTGCTGGCCAACCGCCGGCTGCTGAACGACGTCGAACGGATCGAAGTCGTGAAGGGGCCACAGAGTGCGCTATACGGGCGTGCCGCATTCTCCGGCGCGATCAGTTACGTGACCAAGGAACCGGGTTACGAATTCGAGAGCAAGGTGCTGCTCGACGCCTCGCAATGGGGCTCCTATCAGCTCGACGCGGCGATCGGCGGGCCGGTTCCGGGCGTCGAAGACGTGTTCGGCCTGCGGCTGAACGGGGTCTACTGGTCCGACGAAGGCTACTACGAGAACAGCGTCTCCGGCGCGAACGTCGGCGGCGGCAAGGGATACGGCGCGGCGCTGACCGGGGTCTACACCCCGACCGAAACGATCAAGATCAAGGGACGCGTCGAATACAGCGACGACGAACTCGATATCACGCCGACCGTCCGAATCAACGGGGATACCCAGGTCAACTACCCGAAGAACGCCATCGGGGCCCCGGCATTCATGGGCACGAGCAGTGCGTTCAACGGCAACTCCCTGGGACTGGTGGATCACGGCGTGTATTGCCCGCCGGGCGTGCCGGTCGACGAGGCCGCGGGGCCGGGCTTCTGCCTGCCGCAGAGTTACGGGGATACCGACGGGAAGGCCGTCTCACTGGGCGAGAATCCGTTCACTGGCGGGGACTACGAAGGGACGAAACTGGACCTGCTCCGGTTGACGCTGGTGGCCAGCTGGGAGGTCGGCCCCGGAATCTTCAGTTCCTATACCGGCTACACCGACAGCAACGCCAAGCAACACTACGATCAGGACTACCAGGCGATCGGGCGACCCGACGAGATTCTCGGGGCCCAGGAGGCCAATACCGACCAGGACACGACCCAGTTCAGCCAGGAACTCCGCTTCCAGTCGACCTGGGAGGGACCGATTCAGCTCACGCTCGGCGGGCTGTACTGGAACGAACAGCGTGACCTGATGGACAGGAACTCGATCGTCTCCTGCATGCCGACGACGAAAGGCCCGTCGGGAGAAATCCTGACGGATGTCGAGGGCGTCTGCGACGGTAATCTCGCGCCGGTGCCGACCAACACGTTCTCGGTGGTCGGCTGGCAGCCCTACTACCCGCAGATCTTTCCAAGACCGGCCGTCCCCGGCTTCGACGGCGCTCAATGGAATACCGAGACCGACCACCAGTCTGTTTATGGAATGATCGAATGGGCTGCGTCGGACACCTTCAAATTTACGTTCGAAGGTCGCTATGTCGATGAGACGTTCAGCATTCGCCGGCCGAATCAAACTTCATGCACTACGCTGGGCTTCGCGGCGACGTTCGGCGCCTTCGTCGTGCCGCTGCAATCGGAAGAACTGAACCCCGGACTGGACGTGAATTGCGAGGCCGAGAACACGGCGATTGCGAAAGTGGCCTACGGCCTCGACCCGAACGGCCCCGAGAACCTGGCGGACCTGCTCTGCCGGACGCGCGACCCCGACGGCAACCTCGACCCCAACGGCACCGTCATCTGCGTGCAGGGTGACGCCCTCTACGATCAGACGCTGGACTGGGCGTTCATCCAGGGATCGGAGACATCGGAATTCTTCGCGCCCAAGATCACGGCCGACTGGATGCCGAATGACGACATCCTCGTGTACCTGTCATGGGGACGCGGCCAGAAGCCGGCGGGCATCAATCAGCTGGGAGGGGCCGGAACGCCGATCCGGATCGAGGACGAGAGGTTTGCTTCCGAGAAGCTCGATGCCTACGAGCTCGGTACCAAGACGACCTGGGAGGCGGCCGGTTACCTGCAGCTAAACGGGGCGATCTTCTTCCAGGACTATACGGACAAGCAGGTCTCAACTCAGGAGCTGGTTAACGACCAACTGCGCCCGAAAGTGATCAATGCGGCGTCGGCCGAAGTCTGGGGCCTCGAACTCGAGCTGCTGTATTCGCCGGCGGCCATCGAAGGCCTGACGTTGAGCGCCGCGTACACGCACCTCGATACCGCCTACAAGGAATTCTTCGACGACACGGCACTGCTGTACCGGCCGGCCGCCGCCGGGAGCTGCGAAGTGGTGCAGAAGGGCGACGCTTACTTCTGCCGCATGGACCTGAGCGGCAACAGCCTCGAACGCACGCCGGACAATTCATTCGTCGGCGTGTTCAACCTGCAGCGGCCGTTCATGAGCGAATCATTCGACTGGTTTACGGAGTTCAACGTGACCTACCAGGACGAGCGGTTCGTGGACGCGGACAACTTCGTCAAGTTCGATGATTTCTGGCTGCTGGATTTCCGCGTTGGACTGGCGGCGGAGAAATGGAGCGTCGTCGCGTACCTCGACAACGTGCTCGATGACAACACGCTGAAGAGCGGCGGCAGTGGACCCGACTTCGCGCTCCAGAACCAGGAATTGGGATTCATCGCCGGACTCGGCGTACAGCAATTTTTCGGCATTCTGCCGCAACCCAGGACCTTCGGCGTGCGGCTAATGATGCAATTCTAGAACGGCTCAGGCATGCGGTCCCGGAGCGCCTTGGCCGAGGTCACCAGGCCCATACGCCGCGCGGTCTGCAGAGCAGGTAGGGGATATTTTTTCGGGCCATCGCCGACTGGTTCGTTCATGGCCCCATAGAGTAGCGTATCCTTGGCCGGGCCAGCCGCTAACACGTTCGAAATCAATGACCGGGAGTCACGCGAAATGGGCTTTGTCGACAGAATTGCGACGGTGATGAATTTCTCGCAGACGTCGCTCGAGAACACGATGAGCACCGTCATGGAAGTTCATCAGACAATTATCGAAATTCCGATTAACGTTGCCGAAGATCTCGGCGGCCTGCCCAAGGAAAAGGCAAAGGCACTCAAGGACAAACACCGGCAGGTTCTCGAGCACCTGAACGGCGGAATCGTGGATGCCATCGGCGAAGTCAACCAGTACATCGTCAAACAGGCCCAGGCCGTCAATGACTTCGCGCGCTCCCAGTGGGAGCCGCCGAAACCGACGATCGTCGAGTTCCAGAAGAAGCAAGACCAGCGCAAGAAGAAAAGTTTCAGCGGGACTTCCGACTGAGCGACCGGGGAACTGACGCACGATGCCAAATGCAATCATCACTGGCGCCAATCGCGGGATTGGCCTGGAATTCTGCCGCGTACTCGCGGCCCGCGGCTATACCGTGACGGCGCTGAGTCGAAACCAAAGCGCGGCGCTCGATGCGCTGCCGGCCACCGTCCACACAGGCTTTGACGTCACCGACGGCGACACTATCGACGCGTTCGCGAGTTCCGTTGAGCCCGCCTCGGTCGATCTGCTGATCAACAATGCCGGTATTCTGCAAAGCACGTCGCTGGAGAATTTCGACCTCGACGCCATGCGGCGACAATTCGAGGTTAACGCGCTCGGCCCGCTCCGCGTCACGCGCGCCCTCACTCCGGCACTCCGGCAAGGCTCGAAAGTCGCGCTGATCACGAGCCGCATGGGGTCGATCGGAGACAATGACTCGGGCGGTAGCTATGGCTACCGCATGTCGAAGGCCGCGTTGAATGCAGCCGGCGCCTCACTGGCGATCGACCTGGCGCCGCAAGGAATCGCGGTCGCGATCCTGCATCCCGGTTACGTCAGGACCGATATGACCGGGCAGTCGGGCCTGATCGACGTCGAGGAATCGGTCGCCGGACTGCTGGATCGCATCGATGACCTGACGCTCGAAACCTCCGGCACCTTCTGGCACACGAACGGAGAAGTGTTGCCCTGGTAGGTCGACGAGCTGCGGGGAAATCGCTGCCTGCTTCAGCTACGCATGCGGACACATTGCCGCCACCACCTTACAGGCTTGCGCTGCGCCCCTCGCTGACCGAACTTCCCGCCTGCATCCATTCGGCGAACTCCTTCTCGCGCAGCTTCGCGTTGGCGACGGCCAGCCTCGCGACCGGGACGCGCGGACCGGAGCACGAGACGTAGCTGAGACCGACGTGATGACAGAACTGAATGGTCTTCGGATGTCCGCCCTGCTCGCCGCAGATACCGATCTTCAGATCCTCGCGAACTTCCCTGCCGCGTTCCACGGTCATTTGGATTAACTGGCCAACACCCTGTATGTCGAGAACCTCGAACGGGTTGTCTTCGAGGATGCCCGCCTCGTTGTACAACGGCAGGAACTTGTTCTCC
>CAZISL010000177.1:0-4051 GCA_964541975.1 uncultured Chromatiaceae bacterium
TTTCGTCGCGAGAAACACCTCGTCACGCCGCCCCTTGATGCAGTCGCCGACGAAGCGCTCGTTATCGCCATCCTGATATACGGCGGCCGTATCGAGATGCGTCACGCCCAGATCGAGCGCGCGCGTGACGGTCGCCGCGGCCTCGCGGTCGTCGCGTTCACCGTACCAGCCGACGAGACCCATGCAACCGAGGCCGATCGCGGAGACTTTCTCGCCGGTGGCGCCTAACATTCGTTGTTGCATATCATCAGGATAACGGAAAACGCGGGAAATGGGACATGAATACAATCGACAAGACCTTCATCGTCATCGGTGCGTTGCTGCTGTCGACGGGCGCGATGCTGAGCGCCTACGGGTTTCACGGGCTCGCCCCGACGCTGACCGAAGAGGACCGCCTCGCATGGCGCTGGGCCGTGCAGATGCAGACCTACCACGCGCTCGCGTTGATCGTAGTTTCCTTGCTGAACGATCGCTTCGGGCCGTCGAAGCTGCTGACGCTCGCGTGCAGCCTGTTCGTCTTCGGCATGCTCGTGTTCTGCGGATCGATCTACGTAACCAAGCTCGGCGGCCCGGCGTCCTTCGGTGAGATCGCCCCGATCGGCGGCACGTCGATCATGGCCGGATGGCTGCTCGTCGCGTTGGGGGCCTTGCTGACGAAGCGAACGACCTAGGGATTCCGCAATTCCGTGCCGGACTGAGCGGTCACGAGTCCGCCACGCCCGTCACTGAACACAACTGGCACTGAGATACTGCGGAGCCCCTCGTTCCGGACGACCACGAAATGCAGATGCGGACCGGTGCTGAAACCGGTGTTGCCTGAAGCGGCGATAAACTCTCCCCGACCGACGCGATCACCGGGACGCACGCGTATCGAGTCCCACGACAGGTGGGCGTAGAGCGCGAAGCTGCCATCGTCGTGCATGATCTTGACGATGTTAGCCTGGGCGCCGTACTGGCCGAAATCGGCGCCACCCCGGAAATTGTCACGCGCGACCTCGACCACGACTCCTGCCCGCGCGGCATATACGTCCGTGCGCTCCGGCATCGCGAGATCGATCGCGTAACGGCTGTCGGGCGTCGAGTGAGTTATCGCATCGGGAAACGCCTGCGTGACCCTGAACGACCGCCCGGCCGCGAACGGTGGACGATAGCCGTCGGCCGGCGAATGCGTGGCGTCGGGATCGCCGAAAACATAGCCGAAGCGGAAATCGGGTTGCACGGCACCGACACCCGGGCGAAGACTCATCAACCGTGTGCTGCCGAGCGCCGGGATGACGTCCCTGACGGCACTGTCCGGCGTCACGTCGCTGTAGGCGCCGCCGGTGAGTTGCAGAGCGACCTCGGCCGGGCAGTGGCACTCGTTGTCGGCCCAGATATCCACCATGCCGCTCGATTCCTCGATGCGGACGGCGACCTTTGGCGGTTTGTTCGAGACCGCGACCTCACGCTGCTGCTGCTCGAAAGACTGACCGTCGGCCGGCGGCTTGTCGCTGTAGACGATCGCACCACTCTCGTCGCGGTACTTGTAGAGCTGCCCAGCGCCCGCGCCGTCGAACGCAGCTATCACGGTCAATACGAGCAGCAGCCTCCCGGCTGAGATCAGTCGAATGCGATACGTTGCCATTCTTCGTTACGGTAGACGACTTCGTAAGTCGGCCAGTAAGTCTTGTCGAGTTTCAGCGTCAGCACGTCGACGGCGCCGTTCCAGGTTACCGTAGACACCAGCACCGACTGACGATCCTCCTTGTTCTCGATGATCTCGAGGAACCGATCGAGATTCGGCGTTGCGATGCCATCGACCTCGACGATGCGCCGCCCGGCGAACAAACCGTAACGCGACGCGGGCGAGCCGTAGGCAAAGTACGACACGTAAACGCCGACGGGTTCGACGCCTCTCTGCGCCGACATGTCACGATACGGCGCCTGCAGCAAAGCGCCGGCCCACATGACGGCGCGCCGAACGCCCCGGCCATCCAGCGCGACGGTCTCGATAGACGCCGTCTGCAGCTTGCCGTCGCGGAAGAATTCGACTTCGACCATGGCGCTGCGCGACGCGAGCTCGACCTCGCGGAAGCGCGTGACGGGATTACCGTCGATCGTCAGGATCAGGTCGCCGGACTTCAGCACAACCGCCGACGGCGCCCCGGTAACGGTGCGCAACACGACGAGCGCCTGGCGCCGCTCCGGATCATGATTCGTCAGGCGTTTGACACTATCGTCATCGAGCCCGAGCTTGCGCGCAGTCGCCAACGAGAGCGTGCTCAGCTCGACCTCGAGCGAGTATAGCGGGCGATCATCGCGCGCCAGCTCCAGCAACTGTTCGACCTGCTCGGCCGGCACGCCTTTGTTCTCCTGAACGAGCTCCTGACCGACCTGGAAAGCGAAACTGGACCACAGCGCCGTCATTCGCCCCTGCTTGTCGACGATGACACCGTCCACGTCGGCGGGACCGTTGACGAGGTGCAGGACCTCGAGGTTCGTATCGCGGAAGCGCATCGTGCGCGACAGCGGCAGGAACGCCGGATCGACGGACGCCACCTCGGTCTGTCGCTGAATGAGCTTGTGATCCGGCCGTAGGCCGATAACCCAGACCGACTCGCCCTGACGCGGCATCCCCGTCGCGAGTTTCGCCGCACGCACCGGCGTATCGCCGATCAGTGCCGGGTCGTACTCGAGCAACGCCAGGTTATGCGTCGGATGAATGTAGCGCACGCTCGCCTGCACCTCGAGCTCGCCAGCGAACGTGATGCGGACATCGCCCATGGCTTCGGGCACAGTATTTCGGTCGACAACGACGAAGCCTCGCTCGGTATCAACGATGACGCCCGTCCCGTAGTAGTGTCGATCGGAGATCCCCGAAATCGTATACGGCATGTCGTAGTTGACCAGCACGAGCGACGGCGCGACGGCGCGCGCGCGGCGATCGGTCCGCTTGATGAAAGTCGCCGTCGCCGGTTGCTGTGCCTCCGCGGCGCCACCATTCTTTAGCGGAACGCATGGCCACAGCCCGGTAGCGTCATTACGCTCGCAACGTTCAGCCGGGAACCATCGACGTTCCATCGTCATGACCGCGAGTTTGCTCGTCACCGGGTCCTCGAAGTTGTAGAAGCGCAAGGTCGCACGCTCACGGTCGGCCAGATCCGCCAGCGCCGTTTCGAATTCGTCCAGCGTCGCGATCTGCGTCTCGCCGACAGACGTAACGACGGCGCCGCGAGGCACGGAAGCGTTGGCGAGTACATAGCCCGGGTTCGCAACATAGACGCCCTGGATCGGCTGATTGACGTGCCGCGCCTGCTGATATGACAACTCATGCACGACGGCGTCGCCGAAGGAAATGAACTCACGCGGGGTAATCACATGCAGGTCCTGCACCGACACCTCAACTTCGATCACTTCGCCGTAGCGTTCGACGCCCAGCGTGATCGGGTCGCCCACATGATCATCGAGGGTCACCGCCAGCGGGACGAAGTTGGTGACGAATTCGCCATTCACTTCGACGATGATGTCACCGACCTGCAGTATGCCGTCAGCCACGCCTTGCGGGATGATCTCGTCGACGACGAGCATGCCCGTCTGCCCCGGGAATTCACGGCGGATGTCAGCCTCGGTCAAGTCGCGCAGGCCGAGACGGCGCAGTTCATCGAATGCCAGGTGCACGAACACCGTCTCCAGCGAGCCCCGGGTGACGTCCTCGCCGCCCTGCAACAACTCAAGGACCCGTTGCACGCGATCCAGCGGCAGGAAGAAGCTGGAAGCCGCCTGGGAGTTTGCGCCGGCATTCAGGGCGACCACGTTGCCCTCGATGTCGACCACGGGCGAACCCGACGAGCCACCGGATGTGCCAGACGCGGCCTGCAGGTAGAACGTATTGAAGTCGTTGTAGTTGCCGCGGCCGTAGGACGGCGCCGGCCGGTCGAGACGTGCGAGCGTGCCTGACAGGAACGACAGGCGCTCGCCCGCGTCGTTGCCGACGACGCGAATCTCGCGGCCGATCTGTGCCGCCGCGGGATCGAGCTTCAGCTCGACGGGCTCGATGTACTTCAGCTGCGAC
>CAZISL010000178.1:0-30197 GCA_964541975.1 uncultured Chromatiaceae bacterium
GCCCACCGTGCCGCCGCCTGCCGAGGTCGCGATGCTGCCGACAACGGCAGCGCCGAGCAAACGGCCGATCGAGGTTGCCACGCTGAGCAGCCCCTGACCGGAGGCGCGGTCGCCGACGCTGGTTTCGCGCAGCACGATGAAACGCAGCGGTGCGCCGAGCAGGCCGGCCATCCCGAGGCCGCTGAGCAGGTTGGCGACGACATACTTCGTCACGCTGAGCTCCGTGAATCCATAGATCAGCAGGCTACCGATCACGAGCGCGAGGCTGGCCAGGATGATCCGCCGCGAACCGATGGTATTGACGAGCCGACCGGCGATCGGCGAGGCGATAATGGACACGACGACGCCGGGGATCAGCAGCCAGGATGCCGTCGATTCGCTGACGCCAACCGCCGTCACCAGGAGCGCCGGCCCGAACACGCCGCCCGACTGCAGTGCGCCGATGCCGGCGCTGATCAGGCACGCGAGCGTGATCTGTCGTGACGCGAAAAAGTCCGGCTTGATGATCGGGTCGGAGGCATTTCGTTCCGTCCGCCAGAACCAGGGCGTGACCATGGCGGCAAACGCCAGCGCGCCGCCAACCGGCCAGGTCAGCAGGCTTGCGGTTACGTTAGTGGTGTCGAGACTGTTGAGTCCGAACACCAGCGCGGTGAGCCCGGTCGCGAGTAACGCCGTTCCCGCATAGTCGAACGGCTGATCTCCGTCCGAGCCGTTGGCGGGCAGCAGTTTAATGGCGCCGAAAATCAACAGGGCCGCGATCGGCAAGTTGATCAGGAACAGCCATTGCCACGCGAACTGCAGCAGGATACCGCCGAGGATCGGGCCGAGCAGGAATGCGAGTCCGAACACCGCGCCGAGGATGCCGAGCGCCGGCCCGCGTTCTTTATCCGGGAGTTTGGCGGCGATCACCGCCGTCGCAACCGGGAAGATGCCGCCAGCGCCGAAGCCTTGCAGCGCGCGCCCGGCGAATAGTTCGCCGGCGCTGTCGGCGACGACCAGCAGCAGCGAGCCGCCGGCGAAGATCGAGATGCTGAGTATGTAGATCGCGCGCGGGCCGAAGCGATCCGATAACTTCGCCAGTAGTGGCGTGCCGATCAGCTGGCACAGCACGTAGGCATTGAGCAGGATCGCGAGCTGCCGGTCCGGCATCCCGAACTCTGCCTTGATGGCGGGCAGGGCGGGACCGATGATCGCCAGGTCCAGCGCGCCCATCAGGACGCCGACGAACAGCAGGGTCAGCAACAGTTTCTTGGGTTGATCGTGCATCGGGCTCTGGGCGCGTGGCCTTGCTTATAGATACGAGCCGTCAGCTGCGGCAGTTTGTTGTTCGATGACGGGCATCAGGCTAGATGTTCGGGCGTTCAAACACCAGCACGTGCTGCTGCGGCAGGAAGCCCAGCGTCTCGACCCAGCGCAGTCCGACGGCTTCGAGTTCCAGGCGCGCCTGGGCCTCCGTCATCTTGTGGAGTGGCTTGATGGGCACGCGCGGGTCCTCACCGCGATACTCGACGAGGTAGATCCGCCCTCCAGGCTTCAGGCTGTCGAACACCCCCGTCATGACTTCTTGCGGATGCGAGAACTCGTGATACGCGTCGACGATCAGCACCAGGTCGACGCTATTGGCCGGCAGGTTGGGGTCCTGTTCGGTGGCGAGTACCGGCTCAATGTTGTCGAGGTTCTCGCTCGCGCTGCGCGAACGAATGATGTCCAGCATCTCGGTCTGCAGGTCGACGGCGAGCACGCGCCCGTCGGTGGCGCGCCGCGCCATCGGCAGGGAGAAGTAGCCGGTGCCGGCGCCGAGGTCGACGACGACACTGTCCGGCCGCACCGGCAGGTTTTCGAGTAGCAGATCCGTGCGTTCTTCGGCGACCCGCGACTTGCGCTCCAGCCAGCCCGCGCCGAGGTGTCCCATGACATGCGAAATCTCGCGGCCCATGTACAGTTTGCCGATGCCGTCGCGGCTAGCGTCGACGTATTGATAGTCCGTCGCAGCGTCGGCAGCCGGTTTCGCGGGCGACTCTGCCGAGCAGCTGACCGTCAGCAGCAGGCTCGCGAGCAACAGCAGCAGGATCTGGTTGAGGTTTTGCGTCATATATATGTGTTCGTTGGCCGGGGTCGATTGGATCAACAGGCTCGCAGCGCAACGACCCGAGAGCCGCGGGAGATCAGCTTGCGCGCGATCAGGCGACCAAATCCGCTATCTGACGCCAGAGCTACGACGTGGATGCGAGCTCGGCCATGCCCTCGACCCAGGGCAGATCGGTGACACCATAGTCCAGCCCGCATTGACTAAGCAGCGCCGAGAGTTGCCCGCGATGATGCGTCTGGTGATTGAAGAAGTGCGTAACGGCAAGCCAGCGCGGAAACGTCAGCCGCTCGTTGAATGGCTCCGCGAGTCCGGCCGGCGTCACCGTATCGGCCCACGCGATGATTTCTGCGTCGGTCCGTTCGCGCCCTTCGCGCAGTTCGGCGAAGTTTGCATACAGTTCTTCGTCGAGTGAGCCGAAAGCGACAGTTTGACCGGTGAAGCCGCCGAGCCAGAGTCGATCAACCAGCAGCAAGTGGTTCAGCGTGCCGTGTATCGACGTGAAGAATGCGCCGCGGTCCTGCTTGAGTTCCGCTTCACTCAGCGACTCGCACGCCGCATAGATCTGCCGATTGACCTGCCGGTTGTAGGCAGCCATGACGCGGTATTGTTGCTCTATCACTGATCGCCTCTTATACGGTGTCTGACACTGAGCTAGCGCCGCGGGCCGAAGCCTTCTTTCGGCAGCCCGGTGATCTTCTCGATTTCCTGCAGCGCTTCCTTGCTGCCGCGCCAGTGGCCGGCTATTACGTTCTGCTCCAGCTGTTCGGTGCTCGTTACACCGGCGATAACACTCGATACCTGCGGGCGGCTCGCCAGCCAGCCCATTGCGATGTCCAGCAGCGAACAGTCATGGCGCTCGGCGACCTCCTGCAGGGCCGCCGCCTTGTCGAACTTCTCTTCCGACGCGAACGCCCCGGCCGCGAAGTTCTCCCATTTCTTGAGTCGCGTGCCCTCCGGGAAGGCCTCGCCCTTCGTGTACTTGCCGGTCAACAGGCCGCTCTCCAGCGGGAAGAAGGGCAGGATGCCCAGGCCGAACTTTTCGCACACCGGCACGACATCCTGTTCCAGTTCGCGGGTCAGCAGGCTATAGCGATTCTGCGCGCTGATGTAGCCGTTCAGGTTCGCGGTACGCGCGGTCCATTCGGCGTCGGCGATCTGCCAACCACTGTAGTTGGAGCAACCGTAGTAACGCAGCTTGCCTTGGGTCACGAGGTCATCCAGCGCGCGCAGCGTTTCCTCGACCGGCGTGTCGGTGTCGTAGAAATGAATCTGGTACAGGTCGATGTAGTCCGTGTTCAGACGCTTCAGGCTCGCCTCGACCGCCTGCATGACGTAGCGGCGCGAGCCCCCGCGCATGTCGGCGCGCCGGTCCGACATCGGGCCGGCGAATTTCGTGGCAACGATGACTTCCTGACGCCGCGCGCCGAGCGCCGCCCCCAGGTATTCCTCGGACTTGCCGCGGTCGCCGTAGACGTCCGCGACGTCGAACAGGTTCACGCCGAGTTCCAGCGCCTTGTGCACGATCGCGGCGGACTCTGCCTTGTCGTTCATCGAATGGAAATTCATGCAGCCGACGCCGACGACGGAGACTTTGAGGCCGGAACGGCCGAGGTTCTTGTAGTCCATGTGCTTGCCCGGAAAATGGTATAGAAACAGCCTTGAATGTTACCTTTTCCGCTCAAGGAGAAGAACGATGGCTTACGATGAAGGGGTAACCCCGAGACGGTGCGGGTCTCGACCTGGCCACTCATGATTCGGGTCTGGCGCAAAACGGATCATTGCTGAATGAACCGCGTCAATCCGAAAAAGCTGCATCACAGTAAATGGACGGCCGTGGAGCCGCGCCACCGGGAGAAGCATTTCCTGGTCACGGATGTGATTCTCGATACGGATGGTCATCCAAAGGCCTGCATCCTCGAAGCGGTGCTCAGCCGTCGCGAAATACAACTCGACTGGCGCGAGCTCAAGGATGCCGCGCGATGGTTGACGGGCTGGCATTGATCCGAGCGAGTGCTGGATCGATGCCGTCACGGCACCTGGGTGGCGGACGAGGCCGCGCCGTGCGTCAGGACCGGTCGCCTGCCCGGGGGTGGCTGACCCGGCCTCGGGTGTCTGACACCAGGGCCGGGTTCTGCTACTATCTCGCCGCCCGAGTGGGCCTTGATACTCCCGAGCGCCCGTAAACCGGCGCTCTTCGGCCGGTAAACGCAGCCAGTTCGGCGCGTACGGCCCTCACTGACCTGGTAAACAATCGTGATTTCTACCGCAAATCTGTCGATTCAGTTCGGCGCGAAACCCCTGTTCGAGAACGTTTCCGTGACGTTCAACAACAGCAATCGTTATGGCCTGATCGGCGCGAACGGTTCCGGCAAGTCGACGTTCATGAAGATCCTGGCCGGCGAGCTCGAGCCGTCGGTCGGCAATGTTTCGGCCGACCCAGGCGCGCGCATCAGCCAGCTGCGCCAGGACCAGTTCGCGTACGAGCGGTATCGTGTGCTCGACACCGTGATCATGGGGCACAACGAATTGTGGGAGGTCATGCAGGAGCGCGATCGCCTGTATGCCTTGCCCGAGATGAGCGACGAGGAGGGCATGCGCGTCGCGCACCTCGAAGTCGAGTTCGCGGAGATGGACGGCTATGGCGCGGAAGCCCGCGCGGGCGAGCTGCTCGAGAATATCGGTATTCCGGTGGAGCAGCACGATGGTCCGATGAGCGAGGTCGCGCCGGGCTGGAAGCTGCGTGTGTTGCTGGCGCAGGCATTGTTCTCGGATCCCGACATTCTTCTGTTGGACGAGCCCACCAATAACCTCGATATCAACACGATTCGCTGGCTCGAAGGATTCTTGTGCGCCAGCGATTCGACGATGGTCATCATCTCGCATGACCGTCACTTCCTGAACAGCGTGTGCACCCACATGGCGGACCTCGATTACGGTCGCGTGCAGTTATTCCCCGGCAACTACGACGAGTACATGATCGCGGCCACGCAGGCGCGCGAACGGATGCAGACCGATAACGCGAAGAAAGCGGCGAAGAAGGCGGAGCTGCAGGCGTTCGTCAGTCGTTTCTCGGCGAATGCGTCGAAGGCGCGCCAGGCCACGTCGCGCGCGCGGCAGATCGAGAAGATCAAGCTCGAGGAAATCAAGCCGTCCAGTCGAGTGAGTCCGTTCATCCGCTTCGAGCAGGAGAAGCCGTTGCGGCGTCTCGCGTTCGAGGTCAAAGGTCTGACGAAGGGCTTCGACGAAGGCCCGCTGTTCGAGGACCTGAATCTGCTCATCGAAGCCGGTTCGCGTGTCGCGATCATCGGGCCGAACGGCATCGGCAAGACGACGCTCGCGCGCTGCCTGCTGCAGGAGCTCGAGGCCGATGCCGGCGAAGTGAAGTGGGCCGAGAACGCCAAGGTCGGATATTTCGCGCAGGATCATGCGCACGAGTTCGACATGGACATGAACCTGTTCGAGTGGATCACGCAGTGGCAGCCCAAAGGTGCGGACGAACAGCTGTTGCGCGGCACGCTGGGCCGCATGTTGTTCTCGCGTGATGACAGCGCGAAGTCGGTGCGTGTGGTCTCGGGTGGTGAAGAGGGGCGTTTGCTGTTTGGCAAGCTGATCCTGCAACAGCCGAACGTGATGGTCATGGATGAGCCGACGAATCACCTCGACATGGAGTCGATCGAGTCACTGAATCTCGCGCTGGAGAATTATCCCGGTACGCTGATCTTCATCAGCCACGATCGCGAGTTCGTGTCGTCTCTGGCGACGCGGATTATCGAGCTGACGCCGGACGGCGTCATCGACTTCGGCGGTACCTACGAGGAGTACCTGGTCTCGCAGGCCGGCAACGACAAGGCGCGCGTCGCCTAAGGCCCCGTAATCGTCGCGCCGCCGAGCGGCAGCCCCGCTATCGGAACAGTGTTGGTGCCGCCTTTCTGCTGCACGTCCATATTGAGGAGCGTGACCGTGTAGGTCCCGGTCGCGCCGCCAGCGCCACCGCCGGTTCCGCCCGTCCCGCCGGTGCCACCACCGCCAGGAACGCCCGCGGTGTCCTCGGTGCCGTCGAGGTCGAGAACGCTGATTTCCGGGTCGGCTTCGCTGCTGCACGCCGTCACCAGGACCAGCGCCGCCGCCATGAGTATCGTGCCGAGTATGTATCGCATGTTCGTCGACTCCTAGAACTGGTAAACCACGAACAGGTCGGTGCCACCGGGCGGCACCTCCCATGGCGTGGTGAGCGTCAAATTTAATGTGCCGTTGTCACTGTCGTAACGGCCCTCGCCGATCGTCTCGTCGGTCGCGTCCAGTAGACCGTTGATATCCTGGTCCACGACCAGGCGCACGTTCTGGATCGCAGCGTCGTTGCCGGACCCCGTCGCCGAGAGCTGCAGCGAAGACAGGATCGCGTCGCCCGAGACGCTGATCAATCGCACGCGCATCACGACGACCTCTTCACCCGCCTGCACCGTCCGGTTGGGCGAGTTGACGGGCGTGACGTTGACGGCGATCGGTACGGCGAGTCCGCTCGGGTCGCGAATGACCCCGTTCGCGATGCCGTCCGCGTCGTTCGGTCCGCCATCTTCGAGCGTCAGCTGCACGCAGCCGCGGCCGACGGTCAGGCCGGGCTCATAATCGCTGCTGTTCGGCGGTGGGCAGGCCCCGCCGGTGCCGACCGCGGATGCGACCACGTTGTTCTGGTCGACCACGAAGTCGGTCCACAATGCACCGTTGTACTTGCGGTATGCGCTGTTCGCGGGGATGCCGAAGGCCAGCGGGAGCACCACTCGGGCCCGGGCGCCGGGATCGAGGCCCAGCACGTCGAAGTCGATGACGCGGTTGGGGAAGCCGAAGGCCGCGGTCTCGCTGACCGTGGCCTCGTCGATTCCGGCGAACTCGCCGTCGTTGCGGAAGACCGTCTCACCGAGGCGCAGCGTCAGGCCCGTCTCGGCCTCGAGCAGGCGGCCGTCGTCGGCGATCCTGAGTTGATTGCTGTTCGGTACGTCATCGAGGTAGTCGGGTACGCGGTCGTTGTCCGCATCGCCCGCGCCTTCCGCGGCGTCATTGGTGCCGTCGCCGTCACTGTCCGTGCCGCCGTCGAGCGACGGCGCGGTCGCGATGACCTTGAGCAGCGTGTCGACGTCACTGACACCGACCGGGGAGCCGTCATCGGTGATGACCACGCGCAACCCGTAGATGCCGTCCGCGAGACCCGCGGGATCGAAACTGAAGCTGTTGTCCGCGAGGTCCGCCGGGTCGGTGACGGACGGGTCGCTATTGCTCCAGTCGAACACGTGACTGTCGCCCGCCGCATCGACGATGGCCGCGGTGACGGTTACCGGGCCGCCGTCGGCTGTAATCGTCGTCGCCGGACTGCCGCCCTGCGTCGCCGTGATCGCAACGATCGGTCCGGTGTTCGGTTCCGAGATCGTAATCGTGTGGATGTTCGCCATGCCGCTCGCGACCGCGTTGGTGGCTGTACCCATCGTCAGAATCAACGTCTCATCGGGCTCGAAGTTGAAGTCCTTGACGATGTTGATTGCGATGACGCCACCGATCCCGCTGTCGATCGTTACCTGGCCGTTCACCGCGTCGTGATCCGCGGGATTCGTTGCGCTGCCGCTGACCGTGTAGGGCACCGTGACCGGGTACTCGACCGCGACGCCGTTGAGTTCCACCATCACCTGCGCGACGACGTCCTCGGGTACGGTCTGGTCGACCGCGAAGCTCGCGATCGGATTGACGCTGATGTTCTGCGTGGCCGTCGCGGTGTTACCCGCGTTGTCCGTTGCGCTCCACGTGACGACCGTGGTGCCGGTCGGGAACGGACCCGTGTTGTCGGCCGTGGGCGTGACCGGTCCGTCCAGGACGTCATTGGCCGTCGCCGCGCCGATCGCGACGGCGGTCAGCGTCCCGGTCGCGTCGACACGAATATCCGCCGGGACAGTCAGGTCCGGCACGACGTCGTCGACGAGGGGATCGGTGCCTTGTGCGAACTCGTCGGCATTCGTCCGGCCGTCGCCGTCAGTATCCGCAGTGCCGTCGGCCGGATCGTTCGGGTCCAGTGCATTGTCGATTTCGAAGCCATCCGGCACGCCGTCGTCGTCGCTGTCGGAATCGCGCGGATCCGAACCGGCGCCGACTTCGACACCATCGTTCGCGCCGTCGTCATCACTGTCGGGGTCATCCGGGAACGTTTGGTTCGCAAACTCCTGGCTGTTAGACAGGCCGTCGCCGTCGAGGTCGCCGCCACCGTCCGATGCATTGCTGGGATTGAATCCGTATAGAAGCTCGAAGGTGTCGCTCATGCCGTCACCGTCGGTGTCGGTCGAGAGTGCGACGATCGTGGCGGGCAGGGTGTAGTTAAATTCGGGCTGGACGGCCGGCGTCGATGTCGTGATCGTCACCTCGACGGGGGCGTCCAGATCAAACGCGAGGTTGCCCGGCGGCCTGGCCTCGATCGACAGCAGGAATTCCTCGCCCACCGACATCGGGCCATAATTGCAGGTCAACAGGAGCTGATCGAGTGTGCAGGGCCGGATCGGGCTGATGCTGATCTGTTGAGTTGTGATACCCGCGGGCAGTGTCGCTCTGAGGATAACGCTGCCGGCATTGATCGTCGCGATGTTCCGGACGGTCATCGTGTAAAAAAAGTGATGCCAATCGTCCGGCATGCGCTTATCGGGAGCGTCTGTCGGAAAATCATTCGCGAATTCCGAGATCTTCAGGACATCGGTGAAAGCGAAGTCGATCAGGTTTTGGGCGGATGCGGCCGGTGCGGTCGCAAGCAATACAAAGAGGAGTGCGAGTCGACGCCGAAACGGCATTGCGACTCTGGACGATCGTGACCCACCGAGCATGTTCAGGTTCTCCCTCGACTAATGCCGTTACCTTGATCTGCCCCGGGTTGTAATTGTTGTTGTCTGGAGCTTGTCTAAGCGTTCCAAATCGCCGAATACTCTAGCATGGCGGCCCATTGAATTCGAGAAAGCCGTCACGGTGTTAGACGCTGAACTTCAGGCGTTTTCTCCGTTCTGTGACCGGCGTCCTACATGGCACCCGAGGGGCCCGGAATCGCACGGCAGAGTGCGATTCCGGGTGTCCGGCAGCAAAAAAACCGCTGAACCGCGGGACGGCTGGTGCGCCGGGCGCCGGACTAACTAACTGCTGTCCTTGCCGACAATCTTGTAAACAACGCCCGCGAGTGCTGCGCCGACGATTGGCGCGACCCAGAACAGCCATAGTTGCGACAGCGCCCAGCCACCGGCGAACAATGCCGGCCCGGTGCTGCGGGCCGGGTTAACGGAAGTATTGGTGACGGGGATGCTGACCAGGTGAATCAGCGTCAGGCCGAGGCCGATCGCGATCGGCGCGAAACCCGCCGGCGCGCGGTCGTCCGTCGCGCCGAGGATGATGATCAGGAACATGAACGTCATGACGACTTCTGTGACCAGCGCCGCCATCATCGAGTAACCGCCGGGGGAGTGTTCGCCGAAACCGTTCGATGCGAAACCGGCGGATACGTCGAAGCCCGCCGCACCGCTGGCGATGACATAGAGCATCGCGGCGCCGGCCGTGGCGCCCAGAACTTGTGCCACGATATACGGAATCAACTCATTCGCCGGGAAGCGGCCGCCGACGAGCAGGCCGACCGATACCGCGGGATTCAGGTGACAGCCGGAAATGTGGCCGATGGCGTACGCCATCGTCAGCACCGTGAGACCGAAAGCGAGCGCTACGCCGGCGAAACCGATGCCGGTGTCGGGGAACGTGGCCGCCAGCACGGCGCTGCCGCAGCCGCCCAGCACCAGCCAGAAAGTACCGATGAATTCGGCGCCGAGTTTGTTCGTCAACGACATCGCAGGATCCCCCAGGGTGTTTGGATAAAAACCGAGCAGGGCATCCATGCCGCGCGGCTAGTGTACCGGTTCGACGAATAGGTGTCAGATGGCGGCTAGTGACCGCGCGCCAGGAACTTGTCCAGTTCGTTGGCGAACGCCTGCCGATCGCCCTGGTTCAGGGCGGGCGGGCCGCCCGTATCAATGCCGCTGGCGCGCATCGTATCCATGAAGTCGCGCATGTTCAGGCGCTCGCGAATCGTTTCGGGTGAATAGCGTTCCCCCCGCGGATTGAGTGCGTGTCCACCCTTTTCTATGACTTCCGCGGCGAGCGGGATGTCGGCGGTGATCACCAGGTCGCCCGCCGCGAGTCGCTTGACGATCTCGTTGTCCGCCACATCGAAGCCGGCCGGCACCTGCAGCGTATTGATGACCGGGGAGCGGGGCACGCTCAACGGCTGATTGGCGACCAGCGTCAACTCGACGCCGGTGCGCTGTGCCGCCCGGAACAAAATCTCCTTGATCACCACCGGGCACGCGTCGGCATCCACCCAGATCTTCATCGCGTCAACCGAATCCACCCAACAGTTTCTGCAGGTCGCTCAGTAACTGCCGGAGGGTCCCGGTCAGTAACACGAACTCCGCGTCGAGGCGCGCGAGGGCTTCGTTGTCGGACTGCATATCTGCGTCGTCGCCGCCGACGAGTTTCAGCTTGGTCAGCACGCCGTCCTGATCGATGACGCAGGTGAGGACGTTGTCATACTCGACCGCCAGGTGCGTCAGGTGCATGCCGTCGGCGACGTGATTGCGAATGGTCGGATCCGTCAGGTCGAAATTGGTCCAGCGCACGACCGAGCCGGCATCAGCGGCGTCGCGCATGCGGCATTCGCGGCCGACGTGGAAGCGCGCCGGTGCGTCGCCGAGAAAGATTCGCGTCAGCAAGCCGCCGATGGGCTCCTTGCTGGCCAGCGGTTTGATGTTTAGGTCATCGAACGGCACCTTGAAGTAATCGATGAACCGTTCGGCCCTGGTCGCCGAGCCGACGTCGACCGCGATGACCTTGTCCTTCGGGTCGACATAGCCCCACGTGTGATCGGATTTCACCAACGCTTTCGACATCAGCTCGTCGCGCAGTTCGGCTTTCAGGCGTCGTTTCTCCCGCGGCTTCGGGTCTTCGCCCATGCGACTCCGGAACTGTTCGACGCGCTCTTCGAGCGCCTCGTTAATGACCGCGGCCGGCAGCACCCGCGATTGCGTGCGCAGTCGTATCAGGTCCGCACCGTTGACGCGGCGGGCCAGCGAGTCGCCGCCGCTCGTATCGACAGGGACCCAGCCCGAGCTCCTCTCGGTCAGCGGGCCGCAGGGTCGGAATCGGCACTTGTCCAGCTCGGCCGAAACGGCGTCTTCGGTCTTGGGCCATTCGCCCTCAAAGCGAAAGAAACGTGCGTTGCGAAACATCGAATACCAGCGGCGTTACATTGAGAGCGGCGCAGTATCCCGATTTCGACCTGCTTTGTCACCACAACCTTCGCAACGTCGAACTAACGCGCCCGGCGGTGGTCAGAGAATACTCATGGGCGGAGGCCAGACCCGCATGCAGCTTGACCCGATTGTCGCCACGGTCGACCGACGCTTCGGTCGTGCTTTCCGCGCGCACGTGCTGATGACCGCCCGCGCGTTCGTCGCCGCCGCAGTGGTTCTGCTGTTGCCCGTCGCCAATGCGGGGCTCGTTCCCGAGTCGGACCTTTGGCCTGCCTGGGATGCGAGCGATGAGACGAATGCCCGAACGATCGATCACGAACCCTGGCAGCGACTGCTCGACCGCTACCTGGATGCGCGTCATCCATCGGGCATCAATCGCTTCGACTATGCGGGCGTGTCGCCCGAGGACAAGGCTGCGCTCGAGTCCTATGTCGATGCGTTGCAGGGAACGGACCCGCGTGACTACAGTCGCGCGGAGCAGCGCGCGTACTGGATTAACCTTTACAACGCCGCGACCGTCGCGCTGATCGTCGACCACTATCCCGTCGAATCGATCCGCAAGATTCATGGCGGGTTGTTCAGATTCGGACCCTGGAACGAGCCGCTGCTGACAGTCGCCGGCGAGTCGATGTCGCTCAACGACATCGAGCATCGGATCCTGCGGCCGATCTGGTCCGATCCGCGCATTCACTATGCCGTCAACTGCGCGAGCCTCGGGTGTCCCAACCTTGCTGCGCGCGCCTACACCAAGATCAATACCGATGAGTTGCTTGATGCCGGCGCGCGTGCATACGTCAACCATCCGCGCGGCGCGACGTTCGAACGCAACCGGCTGCGCGTGTCCAGTATCTACGACTGGTACCAGGTCGATTTCGGCGACTCTGACGCCGGCGTCATCGCGCATCTCTCGCGCTACGCGAAGCCCGAACTCGCCGCGCGGCTCGCCCGTTACGATGGCAAGCTGCGTTACGACTACGACTACGACTGGGAACTGAACCAGCCGTAACGCGTTGGCGGGCGGGCCTGGTCGCGGACCTGCGCGTTGCCGCGACGGATCGTATACGGCATATATGGTGTCCAGCGTCATTTCGGCGGAGAATGGCCACCAATAAGAAACTGTGGATCGATATGAAACTCGAGAATAAAACTGTCTGGATTACCGGCGCCTCGTCCGGCGTGGGCGAGGGCATGGCCCACGTCTTTCATCGCGAGGGCGCGAATCTGATCATCTCCGGCCGGCGCGTCGCTGAGCTCGAACGCGTCCGGGAGGCGTGCCGCCAGGCGCCAGGCCGGATCATGGTCCTGCCGTTCGATATCACCAACCGGACGGAACGCGAAGCAGCTGCCAAGCTCGCGCAGAATGCGTTCGATCGTATCGACGTGCTCGTCAACAACGCCGGTATTGGCCAGCGCAGCCTCGCGGTCGAGACGACGCTCGACGTCGAGCGGCGCATCATGGAGGTGGACTACTTTGGCCCGACGGCGCTGACGAAGCTCGTATTGCCGCGGATGATCGAGCAACAGTCCGGGCACCTGATCGTGACGTCGTCCGTCGCGGGTAAGCATGCCGTGCCGATGCATACGTCGTACTGCGCGGCTAAACATGCGTTGCACGGCTACTTCGATACGCTGCGCGTCGAGCATCTGAGCGACACTATCGACGTGACGTTGCTGGTCATTGCCGGCGTCCGCAGTCACGTGTTCGAGCATGCGTTAACCGGCGACGGCTCGGAGTACGGCAAGAGCGACTGGGGTGGGGACTCGGGCATGACGGCCGAGGCATGTGCCGAACGCGTCGTCGAGGCGATCCTGCATCCCGAGCACGAAGTCGTCATCAGTATCCCGGAGGCAGCTCAGGCGATGGAGCTCAAGAACGGCGACCCGGTCGCATTCACCGAGCGCATGGCGAAGATGCTGAACTGGATGAAGCAATAGCCGGGCGGTTTCGTCACCGGCTGAGTTCTGCGATGATGTTCGGGTTGTCGTAATCCTGGTTTTCGACAAGGGGGAACCCATGCGCACCGATATCATGCTGCCGCCGCCGGACGATTATTCCAGAGTCGAGTTCTGGGCCAAGCTTGCGAGGTTCGCACTTGCAGCCGGGCGCAATGTCGTCGAGAAAGCCCTGTGGCTTTGCTACGCGGCCGAATCACCCGCGACACCGAAATGGGCGAGGGCCACTGTGTATGCGTCGCTGGCGTACTTCGTTTTGCCCGTCGACGTCGTGCCCGACGTGCTGCCGGTTGCAGGCTATACCGATGACCTTGCCGTGCTCGGCGCTGCTGTCGGCGCGATCGCGATTCACATCGATGCCAACGTCCGGGCGCAGGCGGCGATGACTATTGAACGGTGGTTTCCGGCCTGACGGTCGTAACAGCATGAAAGTTGCGATGCGGTGACGCAATCACGTCCGTTACTCGCAATGTGGCTGTTGTTCGCGTGCGTCGTTCCGACTCCGGTATCTGCGACACTCTGCGATGCCTGGTTTCCGTTTGACGGAAACCTCGAAGACGCGAGCGGCAATGCCTATCACGGCGAACTGATCGACGCGTCGGGCAACCTGCTGAAGAAGAACGCGGAGTTCGTCGACGGCATGGTCGGAAAGGCGCTCGAGTTCCAGCCGGACATCGGCATGCGGGCGCCGCTGGATCTGAACGTAGAAAATTGTCCACAGCTGACGATCACCGCTTGGGTTTATTTCCCGGACGACCAGAAGGGAATGCAGTCAATTGTGTCGACCGGATTCGGCGGTGGGCCGCACTTGGCGCGCAGTAGCCATAACATTTACGGCTGGGCCGGCGGCAACGAGATTCGTGAAGCTAGCGCACTCCGGCCGGAACTGTGGATATTCGTCGCCGGGGTTTGGGACTACAAAAGAGGCGTCCATCGTGTGTACTGGCGAATGCGCAGCTCGGAAGAGGCGATCGGTGCGAGTACGCGTCGCGGATTGCCAGACTTCTTCGTTGGCGCATACTCGAGAGGTGCGTCGCTGACGAACTTCAGCCGGAATATGCGTATCGACGACCTGCGGGTTTATGGCCGCGTACTCGACGACGAAGAAATACAACAGGTGCAGGCGCAAAACGCGCCGGCGTTGCGCGCCTGCGCCTGCGACGATTCCGGTTTCAAAGGCGTCGGCAAGATCGAACCGCGGCCGATACCGGACTTCCCGACGACCGGCGTGGCGGCGATCGGGTCTGCGCAGCCGGACTACGCGATTTGCGACACGGCCGGACAGTGCACGCTAGACGGCGAACAGTGCTACGACATATCCGTCCCTGCCCAGGAAACAAATGGCTCATTCTGCTCGCGGGTCTGCAGCAGCGACTCCGATTGCGGCGCGGCCCGTGGATTCACGGGTGCTTGCTACGCGCTTGGCGGATCGACATCGATCTGCTATCAGCGTTGCGATCAGGTGTCGGACTGCAGTATCGGCAGTGCCTGCGTGCCCGTGACCTTGCCTGGCGGGACGCTCGACGGGGTGTGCGTGCCAGACAACCGTTGAGTTCCATTCGCGGTGCTAAACTAGTTAAATGAAAAGACTAACGTACGCCGCCACGATGCTCGTGCTCGGCGCATTCTGTTTCGGTGCTGCGGCACCCGTGCTCTCACAGGAAGCTGGCGACACCGTCGTGATTCGCGACGTGTCCGACAAGGACCTCTATGCCGCTGGGCGCAGCGTCGCTATCCAAGCGGTTGTGAAAGGTGACGTTGTCGCGGCGGGTGAGCGGGTGACCGTTTCCGGTGCCGTGACCGACGACGTGATCGCGGCGGGTCGGACCGTGACGGTCAGCGGGCCCGTCGGCGACGATGTGCGGCTCGCCGGGGAGACCGTGACGGTATCCCGCAGCGTGGCAGGCCATGCGGTTATCGCCGGCAGCGAAGTATTCCTCGAGTCCGGCAGCGAGATCACCGACTGGGCATGGGTCGCCGGTGGCCGGGTGACAATCGCCGGCAATGTCGGCGGCGAGCTGAAAGTGGCTGCCGGCGAATTTACGCTGACCGGTACGATTGACGGTGACGCGTATGTTGTCGGCGAGCGCATTCATATCGAAGACGGCGCCGTCATCAACGGCAACCTGACCTGGCGCGGGAACGACGAACCCGTTATCAGTGATGGTGCCGTCATTCGGGGCGAGGTCATCGCAGGCCCGCCGATCGAAGAGGCCGAAGGGCCCGGCTTCGGCTTCCGCATTTATATCGCGCTGACCCTGCTGATCGCGGCGGGCGTGCTGTACACGGTATTGCGTTCCGCCTGCGAAGCCTGCGTGATGCGTGTGCAGAGCCGACCCGGCTGGAGCCTGCTCCTCGGGCTGGTCGTGTTCGCGACGACGCCGGTCCTTATCATGATCCTGTTCGTCAGCGGCATCGGTGCGCTGCTCGGCGTCGTCCTGCTGCTGACCTATGGTCTCGCGCTCGTCCTCGGCCTGCTGACCGGCATCGTGGCCGCCGCTCGACTCGGTCTGAAGTGGCTTAGGCGCGACGCAGAACCCTCGCTGGGCCTGGTCTGGGCCGCGATCGCCGGGGTCGCGCTCCTGCTCGCGATCGCTGGTCCGCTGGCGGCCGTCATCAATACTTTCCTGATGTTCGTCGGCCTGGGCGCCCTGGCGCAGAATGCCTACGAGCGCATACGCGCCTGACGGCAACCGCCGGATTCGGTCGAGCCGTTGCCGGTGCTGGCAATCCGCCACGGTTTCGTCTAAAACATCCGCACACGAAGAATTCGAGCGGAGAACTCCTGTGAACAACAACTGGCTGACCAAACCGCGCTCCCGGCGCGACATGATGGATTCCCTGATCAAGGCTGGCGGCGTGGCCGCGGGTGGGGCGATGCTCGGGGCCTGCGCGCAACCTTCTGCGCCGCCCGCGGCGAAGCGCGAGTCGATCGACTTCAGCGACCCGGTGCAGAGTATGCGCTCGTTCATCAAACTGATCGGCGACCTGGATCCGACGGTCGAGACGCCGAGTTGGTTCGCCGGCATGCTGTACGCGGACATCCGCCGTGACCGGCCGCTGAAGCCACTGATGGGCGTCGAGGGATTCGGCGTGCTGCGCACGGAACGGAAGTCGGATACGTCGTACCATATATTCAATCGCGAACTCGCGTTTTACACTGATCTGAAGACCGGCGAGTATCTCGATACGTGGGTCAACCCATTCACGAAGGAAGAATGCGACGTCAAGTCGATCCATAACATGACGGTCAATGCGCACATGATCGTTAGTGAGAAGGTCGGCACCGCGATCGAGATGGATTTCGACGGCAACCTGATGGAGGTGCCGCTGCCGCTGAAGTGGCTGAACATCGGTGACAAGCTGTTCTCGGACTTTGCGGTCCACACGATGTTCCCGAATGAGTTGAAGCCGGCCGAGTGGCCGCGCGAGTCGTCGGGCCCGGTCGCGCGCATTGCCGAGATCTTTCAGCGCGTTGCCGACCTCGCGGAGCTCGAGAATCCGGACGTGACCAGCGCCGACTACTCCGGTACCTGGACGCGCGTCGGCCCGTGGCTGCCATGGATGCGGCAGGGTCAGGCCGACGGCAACCTCGTGTTCAGCACTTTCATGACGAAGCTCAAGTCAGCCGACGAGCTGCCGGCACGCTTCAAGGCGCGTATCGAGGAACGCCTGCCCGAGTACTTCACTGCGCCGCCGTCCGATACGTGGGGCTCGAAGAACGATTCGAGCTTCAGCGTCTATGCCCGGGAGAACGAACCGCTGCCGCCGAAGGAGTAGTCGGCGGCTAGGGTGGGTTACTCGATCCGGACGCCTTTCCAGAACGCGACGCGGCCGCGGATCTCGGCGGCTGCGTCCTTCGGTTCCGCGTAATACCAGGCGGCGTCACGATTGGTCTCGCCGTCGACGACGACGTGATAATAATTGGCCGTGCCCTTCCACGGGCAACCGGTCGTCGTGTCGCTGTTCTGTAGCAAATCGCGGTTGACGGATTCCAGCGGGAAGTAGTGGTTGTTCTCGACGACCACGGTGTCGTCCGATTCTGCGATCACCTGGTCTTTCCAAACGGCTTTCATTGCGTATCGCTCCTCTTGATGATGCCTGGGACTACCACGGGATCTCGGTGCCGGTATGGGCAACGAAACGACCGCTCAGCTCGAGGCCGTACTGGTCGATGACGTTGATGACGGCCTCGGCGCTCTGTTGAGGCGTCAACAGTTCGAAACTGACGCCGGCGCGATCCAGTGCGAGATTCATCATGTCGGTGTCGACCTGGCCCGGCGAAATCAATGCGACCGTAACGCCTTTGTTCTTCAGCGCACGCGAGTTTGAGCGCATGATCATGTTCAGCGCCGCCTTGCTCGTGTTGTAGAACGCGATGCTGCCGCTGCGCACCGAGGCGATCGATCCCTGCGTGCTCGTGATCGCGACGATCTTCTTCATGTCGCTCTTCTCGACGTGTGGCAGGAAGGCTTCGGCCATCTTGGTCGTGCCGATCACGTTGACGTCGATGACTCGGCCAAAGAGCTCATAGTCGAAGGACCCGAGATTCTGGTCGTTCGGCTCCCCCAGGATCGCCGCATTGTTCAGCAACACGTCGATCGGGATGTCTTTCAGGCGCTCGGCCAGGGCGTCGATACCGGCGTGATCGAGTAGATCCATCTGTTCCACCAGGACGTTGTCGTACTCCGCGGCAATCGCCTGCAGCTCAGTCGCCGTCTCGGGTTTGCGCGCCGTTGCGATGACGTTCCAGCCGCGCATCGCGTAGTTGCGGGCCAGTTCCAGCCCGATTCCGCGGTTCGAGCCGGTCACAAGGACCGTGCCGGTCACATCACTGCGTTTGCTCGCGTCAATATTGATCGCGGCCTGCGGCTGTTTCGGTCCGGTGTGGCCGCCGGCGACGGTCGCGCCTGGCAATCCGCTGCCGAGCAGGACCGCGGCGGTTGTGAGCAGCAGCAGGTGTCGTTTGAACATAGGGATCATGGCGATTCTCCGTGACTCGCGGCGGGTTCGGCAGCCCACTGTAATCCGCTTTCGTGCTGCAAACAGCGCTATTGGTGTCTGCGGCCGTTTTGCCTAAGATGCATCCATGCATGCCGTAACGCGCCGTAACCTCGTTTGGTCGATATTTGCTGTCGTGGCGGTATTGATCGCGCTGAGTGGCGCCGTTGATCGAATCGGCGAAGCCGATGCGGAGGCCGCGCTCAAGCGGGCGCTCGTGACGTTCGCCGTATCTCGCGCGCTGAATGGTGCGATCTCGGTCGCGCAGGGTACCGAGCTGGCGATCGAGCCGGCCGGGGTCGGCGTGGTGCTATCGCTGGGCCAGGTGCTGGACCCCATCAACGATCTCGTCGAACGCTTCTCGGCGGTCATGCTGGTGGCGGCGAGTTCGCTCGGTCTGCAGAACCTGCTCCTCGATATCACCTCGACGGTAATCTTTAATGTCGCGTTGATCATTGGAGCGCTGCTCGTGCTCGCGGCGGCGTGGTCACCCGGCGAAGCGGCTGGACGCTGGTCGGATCTGTCGCGGCGAATCCTCCTCGGCGCGGTGTTCGTGCGTTTCGCGATCCCGGTGCTCGTCATCTTCAGTACGCTCGTCTTCGACGTCTTCCTCGCGGCGGAACAGGCCGCGTCGATCGAGGCGCTGGAAGGCATGCAGGCGAAGATCGAAGAGATCAATGAGCGGCCCGCGCCGGTGCCGGACCCGGATGAGTCGATGGTGGATCGTCTCGGCGCGCTGCTCGATCGTTCCCTCGACAGCATCGACTTCAGCGACCGGCTCGAGCGGCTGCAGGCCCAGGTCTCGCAGGCCAGCGAACATGTCGTCAACCTGATCGTGATCTTCGTGCTGCAGACGATCCTGATACCGATCGCGTTTATCTGGCTGTTCGTCGAGGCCCTGAAGGGGGTCGGCAGGCGCCTGACCCGCAACTGAACGCGGCCCGCAACGAGCGTTGCGGGCCGCGGTTTGAAATGGATCGAGCGGCGCTCGCTAGGCGCGCAAGTCTGCCGGGCGTCTCCGGCGCATCATCAGGGGCATCATCATCAGCCCGAGCCGATCCGACACCGGTCTTCAGTGTCGCGTGCCGACGACACCGGCCAGCTCGGACAAGTCGACGAACCGGAACTGCACCGCGCCGATGCCGACCGTATCGCCGTCATGCAGCTCATGGCTCGCCACGGGTTCGCTGTTGACGTAGACGCCATTCTTGCTGCCCAGGTCCTCGATGTACGTCGTTTCGCCGTCGTTGCTGATTCTCGCATGTTGTCGGCTAATCGACTGCCAGCGCAGCTGGATGTCGCTGTCGGCGGAACGGCCGATGGTCATATCATCCTTGTACAGCGGGAAACGAATCGCCTCGTTGCCCTTGTAGGTGACGATCAGGCGTGTCGTCGGCTTCACGTCTCCGGTGCTCTCGCCCCGACTGGCCCCGCCCTTGCGCTGCTGCGCTTCGCTCGAGAGCTTTTCCGAAATGCGCGTTCCGAGCGCCTGCACGGTTGTGTATAGCGCATCGATCCGTTGTACCTCGCGCTGGAGTGCCGCCGAAGTCTCCTGTTGCGCGCGCAGTTCGTTTTCCAGGTCAGCGATCGATGCAATCTTCATGTCGAGTTCCGCGGACAACGCATCGATCTTGCCGAGCGCTTCATCGAGCGCGGCCTGCTTGCCGTCGATCTGCTCGTCGCGGCGTTCGAGCTGCGCATCGGCGCGTGCCAGTTTCTCGACATATGACTTGATCTCGTCAACCGATCTTTGGGCCGCGATATCCATATCAGCGAGCCGGGTCTTCAGTTCGTCGCGACGCGCCTCCCGAGCTTCTAGTTTGCTTTCGAGTTCGTTATTGCGTTTGTCCGCTGCGGCCTTCTGTGCTTCGAGCTCGCCGATCTGTGTGCGCGCGGCCTCGAGCGCCTTGCGCTCGCTGTCGAGCGTATCGTTGAGTTGTGCAATGCGTCCGGCCTGTTCCTCGATTTGATCGTCGAATTGCTTCGTCAGCTCGTGCGCTTCGGCGCGGCGTTCTTCGAGACCATTCTCGGCGGTCGCAAGCGCGCCTTCGAGTTCTTCGATGCGATTCCGGGCGCCGAGCAGCTCAGCCTGCATTGCCTCGAGTTCACCCTCGAGTGTCTCGACCCGGGTCTCCAGCTCGGCCCTGGCTTTGACCGTCTCCTCGGTGTCGGCGGTGAGTTGCTCGATACCGCGTACGCTGGCGACCAGCTTTTCCTGCAGCTCCGAGTTCGCCGCTTCGCGCTCCGCGCGCCGACCATCGAGTTGCGCGCGTTGTTGCTCTAAGTCGCTAATCGACTTGGTCAGGGATTCCTTGTCGGCCTCGTGTCCGCGGATCTCGGCGTCCCGGGTTTCGACCCTCTGCTCCGCTTCCTGCAATTGCTGGCGAAGGGCGTCGAGCTCTGCATGCATCGTACTCCAGTCGCGCTTGCGGCGATCGATATAAGCTTCCAGATCCTGGATCTTCTCGCGCAACGGGGCATTCGAATTCTTCTGCGATTCGGCGCTGGCCTGTGCTTCCGACGTTAGCGCGACCTGATCGCTCAGCTGGGTGCTAAAGTCCCCGGCTTCCTGCTGTAGCACTTCGTAGCGCTTCGTGGCCTGTTCCAGTTCGAGCGCTTTGGCCTCCAGTTCTTCGCGCTCCGCGCGCTGTGCCTCATCGCGACGCTCGAGCTCAGCCTTCAGATCGGCATGCTCTTCGCCGGCGGTGTCCAGGCTCTCGAGTAGCGCGGCGCGCTCGCTGGCCAGCGCTTCGAGGTCTTCGCTCAGTGATTTCAGTGCCGCCCGTCGATTCTCGAGCTCCGCTTTGAGCTCGTCGTTTTCGACGTCGCGCGCGCGGAGGTCGCTTTCGAATGAGGTCCAGCGTGATTGCAGGCTGCGAACGTCCGCCTCGATACGGTTCAGCGACGTCAGGTCCGTTTGGTCTCCGCCATCGTCCAGTACTTCCTCGACGATTTCGGTAAGCACAGGAGTCGATGCCGACGCCGTATATTCGGCGACATTCAGGATCGGCAATTCGTCGGTCGGGTCATCATTGAACAGTTCGTCGTCGTCGCGATCGCTCGTTTCGTGCTTCTTGGTCATTGCGTATTGTTCTTTTTGTTGGTTGTTTCGAGTCGCTTGGCAAGCGACGATGCGCATCGGCGGAGGTTGATACACTGAAACAACGGAATGCGAATTTATTATACGCCACTGCGTGTGCGTTCGCGTATTCGACGACCATTCTCGACGCTGCGGCGCGCCTGGAAAGCATTAAGGTAAATGCGGACGACTACGAGTGCATCAGCGCCTTGCCGATGTCCGTCGTGATCGATGTCGATCAGGAGAATCGACAGCGGAACGCGATCGCGCTTCGACTGGTGCCAGGGTCGTTCAACGACCTGCCAGCGACGATATGGTTGAGAAATACTGACAAGGCGCTAGCGGGGGCACTTATCCGCTGCACGGCAATAGTCTAGGATCGGCGTGTTGCTATGGGGACTCAACATGCTCGATTTCGCGATCCTCGCCGCGTTCGTGGCCTACAGCCTGTACCTCGGATGGCGGTGGCGCTGGAAGGGTTCGCGCGACCTGAACGAATACTTCCTGGCGGGGCGGAGCATCAGCGGCTGGCGGGCTGGTCTCAGCATGGCCGCCACCCAATTCGCGGCCGACACGCCGTTGCTGGTCATGGGACTGCTGGCGATGGGCGGCATTTTCTCGCTGTGGCGTTTGTGGATTTACGGCCTCGCATTCCTGCTGATGGGATTCGTGCTCGGCGCCGCCTGGCGCCGGTCCGGCGTGCTGACGGACGCCGAACTGACGATGATCCGCTACAGCGCCGGGGGTGCATTGACGCTGCGCGCGCTGAAGGCCTTGTTCTACGGGACCGTGATCAACTGCGTCGTGCTCGCGTTCGTGCTGGCCGCCGCGACGCGGATCTTCGAGTTGTTCGTGCCGTGGCACGAATGGCTGCCGGGCGGCATGTACGCGGGACTCGAAACGACGGTGACCGCAACCGGCATCGTCATCAATTCGGGGCTCACGCATCTGTCCGATGGCGTGGCGACGACGAACAATATCCTGAGCATCGTGCTGATGCTGCTGTTCGTGGCGGGTTATTCCACCACCGGCGGGCTGCGCAGCGTCATCGGCACCGATGTCATGCAACTCGTCATCATGCTCAGCGGCACTACGCTGTACGCATGGTTCGCCGTCAAGTACGCAGGCGGGTTGGCGCATCTTCCCGCTGCCCTGGAGTCGACATACGGTGCCGAGACCGCGGCGCGCTTCCTGAGTTTTACGCCGCCGCCCGGGGAGGCGTTGATGCCATTCATCGCGATCGTCGGCCTGCAATGGTTCTACCAGATGAACTCGGACGGCACGGGCTATCTCGCCCAACGCACGATGGCGTGTTACAGCGACAGCGAGGCGCGGCGGGCGGCGGTCGTGTTCACCATCACGCAGATCGTCGTGCGCAGCCTGCTGTGGTTGCTGATCGGACTGGCGTTGCTCGTCGTGTTTCCGTTCGACGCTACGCAACCGGTGACCGACGACCTGATCGCGCAGCGCGAACTGGTCTTCGCCGAGGGCATCGAACTGTTGCTGCCCGCCGGCGCGCGCGGCCTGATGCTGACCGGCATGCTCGCCGCACTGGCGTCGACGATCGATACGCATATGAACTGGGGCGCGAGTTACTGGAGCAACGATCTCTATAAGGGCATCTGGGTCGAGCGCATTCGCGGCCGCGAGGCGAATTCGAGCGAACTCGTCCTGGTCGCGCGCGTGTCGACGGTCGTGCTACTCGTGATCGCGCTCGCCATCATGGTGAATCTCGGTTCGATTCAGACCGCATGGCAGATTTCGCTGTTGTTCGGCGCCGGCATGGGCGCGGTGCTGGTGCTGCGTTGGTTGTGGGAGCGCGTGAACCTGTATTGCGAGATCGGCTCGATTATCGTGTCGCTGGTGCTGGCGCCGGTACTGATCGCGACCGTGGAAGCTGACTGGTTGCGCCTGGCCATCATGGCAGGCGTTTCAACCCTGGTCGTCATCGTCGCGGCGCTGATATTGCCCGGCACGGAGCCGCGGCAGTTGATGGTGTTCTACGATCGCGTGCGCCCGCCGGGGTGGTGGGCGCACACGGCGCGCGCGCTGGAGCTCGACACGACCGAATCGAAGCGCGAGTTTCGACGCGACGTCGTCGCGGTCATCGCGGCGGCTATCAGTGTCTATGGATGGCTCATCGGCGCAGCGCGGCTGCTGCTGCAGGTTGGGGACACCGCGTTCGCGATCGGCCTGCTGGTGGCGGGCATCGTGGTCGTGCCCCTGTGGCGGCGTCGCTAGCGCGTTGCGCAGCGACCGGCGCAGTTGAAATTATGTTAACTTGGCAGGACTGCCAAAGGCCCGCCGGTGCTCGATTCGCCCGTGGATCCGACGCCGGAGTCGAGCCGGCCGTATACTGAATTGCCGACAGGCTGGCGGGCCTGGGCGGTACGAAAAAACAAAGAAGAAAAATACGCTACGGTGCAGCGCCCGACGCTGCGGGGAGCCGACTATGATCGACCCGATCCGCCATACGATTCGCTTCGTCCAGAGCGTTCTGCTGCTGCTGTTGCTGACCTGCGGGCCCGTGCTCGCGCAGGTCGCTGCCGACGCGCCGAGCGTATCGCCTGCCGTCAGGCAACAGCTCAGCGAGACCGGCAATGCCCGCGTCATCGTCAAGCTGCGAATGCAGCAGGCGCATCGTGCGGAAGGACGCATGGCCCGCTGGAAGGCGCGCGCTCAGCGCCGGGATATCGCTGCAGGGCAGGGGCGACTGATCGGCAAGCTGCGCAGTCGCGGCGTCCGCGTCGTGCATCGATTCAAAACCGTGCCATATCTCGCGCTCGAGGTCGATGCTGCGGCACTGGCCGAACTCGAAGCGGCCGGTGTTGATGTCGAGCGCATCGCCGCTGACCGGCTCGCCAAACCGATGCTCGCCGAAAGCGTGCCGCTTGTCGAAGCCGACATCGCCTGGACATCCGGTCTGGACGGCAGCGGTTATGCGATTGCGGTGCTGGACACCGGCGTCGATCGCGACCACGAATTCCTCACCGGCAAGGTCGTTCACGAGGCGTGTTTCTCGTACCCAGGTGGCGGCGTCGCCGGAGGGGACTGTCCGAACGGCGAGGCCGTCCAAGTCGGTGACGGCGCGGGCGTCGATTGCACCTATGCACCGTATGCCTGTCGGCATGGCACGCATGTGGCCGGAATCGCCGCTGGCGCGGGCCCGGATTTCTCCGGTGTCGCCCCCGGCGCCGACCTGATCGCAATCCAGGTATTTCACAGTACGACCTTCTGTTCGATTTTCGAGGAGGTGCCGTGTGCGCGTGCATACTTCTCGGACGTCGCCGCGGGTCTCGAGCACGTCTACGAAATCGCCGACCAGTACGACATCGCCGCGGTGAATCTGAGTATCGGTGCATCGCTCGCGTACACCGGTCCGTGTGATGCGGACGATCCGGAACTCGTCGCGATCATCGACAACCTGGCGTCGGTCGGTATCGCGACCGTCGTGGCTTCGGGCAACGGCGCGATGGCGAATGCCATTGATTTCCCGGCGTGTATCTCTTCGGCCATCAGCGTCGGTGCGACGACCAAATTCGATGAGGTCGCCGGGTACTCGAACGTATCGAGCGATCTGGACCTGTTTGCGCCGGGTGACTACATCAACTCATCCGTACCGGGGAATCTGTACGCATACTTTGGCGGCACCTCCATGGCGACGCCACACGTTGCCGGCGCGGTCGCGATAATTCGCCAGGCGACGCCGAATTTGCCGGTCGAGGAAATCCTCGCCAGTCTCGTCAATACCGGTCGGCCGGTCGTCGATCCGCGCACGAGCAGCCTGATCACGGTACCGCGTATCCGGGTCAGCGGGGCGATCGGTTTCGAAGCACCGGTGCCGATCATCGCATCGATCACGCCTGGCTCGACGGTCGCATGGCGGTCGAGTGCGAGCTTCACGATCAACGGCAGTGGTTTCGTGCGCGGTTCGGTCATCTATGTGGATGGCGCGGCCGTGCCGACGAGCTTCGTCGACGTCGACGAGCTGACCGGGCAGCTCTCTTCAACGATCCTTGCGACCCTCGCGACCAAGGTCGACGTGATAGTTGTGACGCCACCGCCCGGAGGCGGCACATCGAATTCGGCCGAACTTGCGCTGCGCCAGCCGGTGTTGTCGGTCGGTGCCGGCCCCGTACCCGGTGGCGAGGACCTGACCGTCACGCTGACGGACGGCCCGGGTGCCACGTGGGCATGGTTGGGATTGTTCAAGGCTGGCGACCTCGACATCAATTTTGTGGCGTTCCACTACATCGGCGACGGCGTCACCGATACGACGTGGACGGTGCCGGCCCCGGACGAGCCGGGTGACTACGAGTTTCGACTGTTTCTCGATACCGGCTATGAGCTGATCGCGACCAGCGGCGCGGTCACGGTCGATCCTGCGCCGCCTCCGCCCCCACCCGATCCGACGCAGGCCAGCCTGTCGGTCGATACGACGCTCGTCGAAGCGGGAGCGCCGATCACCGTGACTCTGACTGACGGCTTCGGCGGACAATACGACTGGCTCGCGTTCGCGGCCGTCGGCGATCCCGATGCGTCGTATATTCAGACGCAGTACGTCGGCGCCGGCGTGACGAATACGACCTGGACCGTGTCAGCGCCTGCCACGCCGGGGCAGTACGAATTCCGATTGTTCGTCGACAACGGGTACACGCGCGTTGCGACCAGCGAGGCCGTGGTCGTCGACGTTCCGCCGCCACCGCCGCCCGACCCGACACAGCCGACGCTGACACTGAGTACGCCGACGGTCGTTGTTGGTGCGCCGCTGACCGTCACTCTGAGTGGCGGCGCCGGCGGTGCGCAGGACTGGCTCGCGCTGGCCGAGGTGGGGTCGGCCGACAGTACATACGTCCAGTACACCTATCTCGGTGCGGACGTCACCGACACCACCTGGACCGTGGCCGCGCCGGCGGCGCCGGGTCAGTATGAATTCCGGCTGTTCCTGAACAACGGTTACGAGCGGGCGGCGACGAGTGACGTCATCGTTGTCGAACCACCGCCTCCGCCGGAACCTTCCGAAGTGACGATGGCGATCGATGTCGGCTCCGCGTTCCCGGGTGATTCGGTGACGCTGACGCTGAGCGGCGCGCCCGGTGGGGCGACCGATTGGCTCGCGTTGGCCGAAGTCGGTTCCGCGGACAACGCGTACATTCAGTACGAGTATGTCGGCGCCGGCGTGACGGCACGGACGTGGACGGTGAACATGCCGTCGACGCCCGGCGAATACGAATTCCGCCTGTTCCTGGACAACGGCTACGAACGTGAGGCGACCAGCGCCGCGGTCTCTGTGCTGATACCGCCGCCGGACCCGTCCGAACCCGAGCTGGCAGTCGATATGACGACCGCGCAGGGCGGCGACGTGGTGACGGTGACGCTAACGAATGCGCCAGGTGGAGCGACCGACTGGCTCGCTTTCGCGGCGGTCGAAGCGCCAGACACGACTTATCTTCAATACACTTATGTTGGCGCGGGCCTGAACAGCCGGACGTGGGCGGTGACGATGCCGAGCACACCGGGCGATTACGAGTTCCGCCTGTTCCTGGACAACGGTTACCAACGCGCGGCCACCAGCGTGACGATCACGGTGGGTGATCCGCCACCTGATCCTGCCGGCGCTGCGCTTGCGGTCGACGTGACGACCGCGACGCCAGGGCAATCGGTCACCGTGACGCTGACGAATGGTCTGGGCGGCTCAGGCGACTGGCTGGCCCTGGCGCAGGCGACCGCGCCCGAATCAAGTTACCTGCAGTACACGTATGTCGGCGCCGGCGTCGACAGTCGCACGTGGACCGTGACGATGCCGGGCGCGCCCGGCGACTATGAGTTCAGGTTGTTCCTGAACGACGGTTACGAGCGCGAGACGACGAGCCCGATCGTCGCCGTCGCGCCTTAGCAGGCTCGGGCGATCGCCCGGATGGGTGGTCGCTTACATCCGCGCGCGATGGGCTTCCAGCTCTTCGCGCCGTCGTTCGAGCTTGACTTCGAGTTCGTCGACCTCATTGTCGAGGGTGACGCGCTCTTCGGCGAGCTGCTTCGTCTTGACGAGCAGGACGGCGCGTTCTTCGCCGGACGTGTCGCTGGACAGCGCATCGGCCATGAAGCCGGTCAGCTCGGTCTCGATCTCGTCCATGCGCGTCTTGCGACGTTTGATCTGGGCCGACGTGGTCTGTACGGCCGACTCCAGCTCATACAGCTTGCGGCCCTCGTAATAGCTGGCGAGGAACGCCCCCTCGAGATCCGCCGGGCAAACGCCGACGTAGCGTGCGCCGCGCGTGCCCTCACGGTAGCCGCGCGTCGGCTGGCAGTATTCGCGGAGGCCGGCGTCGCGTCCGGTACGGTACGCCTGGAAGTCCGGCGCGACCTCGTGTTTCGCACAGTTCTTGCGGTGATCGCCGAACCGATCGGTCGAGCGTCCCTTGACGCCATCCTCATAGCCGACGGCCTGCCAGTCCGCGAGTCCGCACTCGTTCGCGCTCATGCCGCCGCAGCCCACCAGCGCGATCAGTCCCGCGCTCATTACCAGAATTCGCCAGTTACGCATCGCGCACCTCCCGTGCGACAGAATCTCAGCGTTCTACATAACAGCGAGGCGTGGTGAGCACCGTGAAGCGGCTCACGGAATAGGGTATTTCGGCTCCAGGGCGCTAGAAACTGAAGATGCCGTAGACGACCGGCCCGTAGTATTCGTAGACGAATTCGCCGAACGTCCTGTCCGGGTTGTCGTTTTCGATGGTGGTCCTGAAATAGCGGATGCCGGCACCGATGCCGAAGCGACGCCACGGGTGAAACTGCGCGTCGAAGCCCAGGTCGACCAGCGAACCCTGCCAATCGTCGAGCTTCAACGCGAACACGAGCCCCTGCGCGCGCAAGCCGAATCGATCCGAGATCGCATAGCCCCACGAGACGCCGAGATGCGGCAGCGGCGCCGTGATGTCGGTCCCCTCGTCGACGAAAGAAAAACCACCGTCCTCGATGGGCACGCCGTCCTTTAACACGTTACCGCTGAGCCGCAGTAACGTCTTGAAGCGGGCGACATGCAGGCCGGCCTTCAGATCGACGCTGCTTTTCTCGGTTTCGACGACCGCGTAGCCGTAGGTCAGTCGCGCGACCGTCACGTCGAATTCACTGTCGATACGCGCCCCCACTCGCACCTCGTAGTCGCCGATGTCCAGGTCCTCGGTGGCGCCTTCGAGCAGGCCCGAGCGGCTCAGCCGGATGAACTCCCCCTCCAGCTGATGTCGCCGGTTGAATCTCCAGCGAGCGCCGCCGAACGGGACGGACGTGCCGTCCTCGAGGCCCAGGGTATCTTCGAAATCGATCGTGTCGCCGGGCTCGCCGTTCGGCTTGTCGAGACGAATCGTTGAATCGACCTCCGGGAAAAATCCCCCGAGCCACAGCGAAAATCGCTTGTCGAGGAAGGCCGCCGCGAGCTTCTCGGGTGCCGCGCTGGCGTTTCCGCTCGTCAGCAGCAATACACCGGCAAGTGCAAACGCATTTAGGATCGGGCGCATGGCCTATTCTTGTGGCGTATGGGTGCCATCGTCAAGTTGTCGCACCGGGCAACAAAAAAGCGCCCGCGTCGAGACGCGGGCGCCAGTGGGGCTAAGAATTACGATTGATGCTTACGGTCGCGAGCCACCCTGCAGCGGGTCGGCATCATAGCCGAGCAGCGTGAAGTCCACGCCGCCGCCGAAGTGGCAGTCGTTGCAGTTGTCGTCGTGGCCGTAGGCCTGTTCTTTCGGCGCGATCTCGTGGTTGACCGTCAGGTACATGACCGTGTCGACGAAATCATAGGCGCCGGTGTAAGTCTGACCGGCATAGGCCGCGCCATCCGTCAGCGCGAGATTCCAGTCGTACTTGGCCCAGTACGGGTTCGGGCCGCCCTTCATGCCGAACAGGTGCGGTACCAGCACTGTCTGGTTGCCGGAGTCCGCGGGCTGGTTGCCGATCATCCGCTTGAACGGAAGGATCATGGCACCGGGGCTGGTGTAGTCGGCCGCGGGTTCGGCCAGGACCGCCGGCAGGCTCGTATATTGATCGTTCTCATTGATCAACATCTTGTTCCACTTGCCGTCGTGATACAGCAACGTCGGCCGTACGTTGTTCGACCAGACGAAGGTGCCTTTCTTCTTGTCGTAGGTCGGGCGTCCGGTGGCCGGATCGACCGGGATGGGGTCGATGTCCTGACCGGCGTCTTCCCAATACCATTCGGTCTTGGTCGAGATATTCCGCGCAAAGGTCGGGATATGGCAGGTCTGGCAGGCGAGCGCGTCATGCGCACCGATGCTCAACGTGTACTCGACCGACGTCGCGACATGGATATTGAAGCGATTGCCGTGGCAGTCTTCGCAGGCTTTCATCTCGCCTTCATCGACCGAGTGATAAGGCATTCCGCCGATGCCATGTCCGTCGACGTTGCCGTCGATATCCCGTTCGACATCGTGGCAGGTCACGCAGTTCATGTCGGCGCCGTCGGCGCCCATGTGGACGTCGAACTCGCGTGTCGTGTCGACCAGCGACATGGCGACGTCACCGTGTTTGACGTTGTCGCCGCCGCCCGCCTTGGCGTGGCAGGGGACACAGTTCTGGCGACTCGGCACACCGCCGTTTTGGCCCACGCTCCGCGCGACGACCTGCAGGTCAACCGACGGAACCGGCTGTCCGGCCGTCTTCAGGTCTTTGGCATAGGTGCCGCTCTGATCGTGGCAGATCAGGCAGTCGACCGTCTTCGGGTCGTTGAACGCGAACGTGTTATCGGCAT
>CAZISL010000179.1:0-3613 GCA_964541975.1 uncultured Chromatiaceae bacterium
GGAATTCACCGAGAAGGCGTATCTCGATTATTCGATGTACGTGATCCTCGATCGTGCGCTGCCGCACATCGGCGACGGCCTGAAGCCGGTTCAGCGGCGCATTATTTACGCGATGAGCGAGTTGGGCCTCGCCGCCGGCGCGAAACCGAAGAAGTCTGCGCGGACGGTCGGGGACGTCATCGGCAAGTTCCACCCGCACGGCGACTCCGCATGCTACGAGGCGATGGTCAACATGGCGCAGCCGTTCTCGTATCGCTATCCGATCATCGACGGGCAGGGCAACTGGGGCTCGCCGGACGACCCGAAGTCCTTCGCGGCCATGCGCTATACCGAGAGTCGCCTGACGCCATACGCGGACGTGTTGCTGTCCGAGCTGGGACAGGGGACGGTCGACTGGGGGCCGAACTTCGACGGTTCGCTCGACGAACCGCTGATGCTGCCGGCGCGCCTGCCAAACCTGTTGCTGAATGGCACGATGGGCATCGCCGTTGGCATGTCGACCGACATTCCACCGCACAACATTCGTGAGGTTGCGGCCGCGTTGATCCGCTTGCTCGACGCGCCGACGACGACGGTCAAGGGCCTGTTCAGCCACGTCAAGGGGCCGGACTATCCGACCGGTGGCGAGATCATTACACCGCGCGACGAGTTACTGGAGATCTACAAGACCGGCAACGGCACGTTGCGGGCTCGCGCGACGTTCGAGATCGAGGATGGCGAGATCGTCATCACGAGCCTGCCGTACCAGGCATCGGGCAGCAAGATCCTGGAGCAGATCGCCGCGCAGATGCAGGCGAAGAAGCTACCGATGGTCGGCGACCTGCGCGACGAGTCCGATCACGAGAACCCGATTCGCCTGGTGATTTCGCCGCGCTCGAACCGGATCGATCTCGAGCAGCTGATGGCGCACCTGTTCGCGACCACGGACCTCGAGCGATCGTTGCGCGTGAACCTGAATGTCATCGGCCTCGACGGGCGTCCGTCGGTCATGAACCTGAAGGACATCCTGCAGGAGTGGCTGACGTTTCGGACCGAGACCGTCAAGCGCCGGCTTCGCTTCCGGCTGGAACGCGTCACCGAGCGACTGCATATCCTCGACGGACGGCTGATCGCATACCTGAACATCGACAAGGTCATCAAGATCATCCGCACCGAAGACAAGCCGAAGCAGGTGCTGATGAAGCGCTTCAAGCTGTCGGAGATCCAGGCCGAGGACATCCTGAATATTCGCCTGCGACAGCTGGCCAAGCTCGAGGAGATCAAGATTCGTGACGAGCAGGCCGCGTTGACCGAGGAACGCGACGATCTCGAGAAGACCCTGCGCAGCAAGGCGAAGCTGACGAAGCTGATTCGCGATGAACTGCTCGCCGCGGCCGAGGAGCACGGTGACGAGCGTCGCACGGTCATCGTCGAGCGCGCGGCAGCGCAGGCGCTGTCGGAGGAAGACCTGATCTCGAGCGAACCGGTCACTGTGGTGCTGTCCGAGCGTGGCTGGGCGCGTGCGGCCAAAGGCCACGACATCGATCCGACGAGCCTGAGCTACAAGTCCGGCGACGGATTCCTGTGCGCGGCCCGCGGCAAGAGCAATCAGCAGGCGGTATTCCTCGATTCGACCGGCAGGGCCTATAGCGTCCCCGCACATTTACTGCCGTCGGCTCGCGGTCAGGGTGAGCCGTTGTCCGGGCGATTGAAGCCCGCGGATGGGGCCGCCTTCCGCGGCGTCATGACCGGCGATCCCGAGTCGCGCTGGCTCGTCGCGTCAGATGCCGGGTATGGATTCTTCGTCAAGCTCGGCGAACTGTATTCGCGGGCGCGCGCCGGCAAAGCCTGCCTGCGCGTGCCGGCGGGCGGTGATGTCGTCACGCCCGTGCCGTTCCCGGGCGGTGAATTCCCGCAAGAAGCCTGGGTGGCCGCATTCAGTTCCATCGGCCGACTGCTGGTATTCCCGGCCGAGGAACTGCCGGAACTGGCACGCGGCAAGGGCAACAAGATCCTCGGCATACCCGGTCCGAAATTCAAGGCGGGCGAGGAGCGTATGACCGAGATGGTCGTGATCGGTCCCGACGAGGGCATCCAGGTGCACAGCGGTGAGCGTACGATGACCTTGAAGTGGGAGGATCTCGGACACTACGATGGTAATCGTGGCCGCCGCGGCATGATGCTCCCGCGGGGCTGGCGCAAAGTCGACCGGGTGATTCGGCTTGCGATCGAGTCGGCAACGGAAGAAGAGTAAGGTCGGCAAACGCGCTCTGGCGCGGCGAAAATTTACGCAGGCATTTAACACGCCTGTCATGTTTCTCGATCATCCTCCGTCGCACCGAAGCAGGGGCCTGCGCTCGGCTACGTGAACCTGGTCACGCCACACAGCGTTTGGCTGGGGTATTCTCGCGCCGTCTCTCAGGAGGGCATGGACATGAGAACACTGCTCGCAACCATCATGATCGTCGCATTGGGCATGGCCGCACCGAGCGTGGCAGCCGTGCAGACGTATCAACTCATCTGGGAGATGTTCGACGAGACCCAGCTCAAGATGACCTGCACCTATCGGTCGAAGGACGGTGATCTGCGGGTGGTCGAATACGCTGGCCCCGAGTTCTGTCCCCGGGTCATTTAAGAGACCTTTCGATTCTCTTGGCGGCGCGTGCCGCCCCTGGCAATCCCCTCAGCTGATCTTGCGCTTAATATCGTCGTCGGTATCGTCGGCGTCCTGACGCTCGAGGTCTTCCTGGAGCGACTTCTCCAGCGACGAGCGTTCGAGTATCTGGCTCGCCGTGAATTCTTCCTCGAAGTCGCGTTCGAGCAGGTCGAGCGCTTCCTGCAGTGTCGCTGACAGGTTGTCGTCCTCGTCGTCGCTCATCGGCAGGCCGCCGAAGTCGGCAGAGATGGTCGGGTCGTCGATCATCGAATCGGCCAGCGGATCGTGTTGCTCCGCGGCTTGTGCGGGGGCGCGGCTCGGTAGTTTGCCGGTTTCGCCGCCGGCGAAAGCTTCGACGGTCCGGTTTGACGTCTCGAACATCTCGTCGGGGTTGATGTTCTCGATATCCTCATTGAACGCCTCCATCAGCGCCGACTCGATCGGAGCCGAGGACGGGTCATCGACGCCGCCGGTCGGATCGAAAATGTCGTCGAGTGCATCGACTGGCAATTCTGCGGTCGGATCGAAAAACTCCGTGTCCATCGGCTGCGGCATGGCGGCCGTCGGATCGAGCGCGGTATCGCCACTCTGGGGCATCTGGACGGTCGGATCGAGCGGTTCCGGGACGCCCCGCGGCATCTCGGCGGTCGGGTCTTCGACCGACGGCGTGTAGGCGCCGTCTGCCACGCTGGTCGCCTCGTCGGCGCCGAACAGCTTGGCAAGTTCCGCGCTGTCGTCGTCGTCGTTGAGGTCGTCGCCAACCGATGCCGGCGGTTGCACGGCGGTGTCGGATTCGATGACCTCAGTCCGCAGGTTGTCGAGTTCTTCCTGAATCGTCGGTTCGGCTTCCTGCGTTTCGACGATGTAGGTGTCTTCGATCGGGCCATTGATCGGAAAACCGCCGGCTTCTCTATTGGCGCCGGCCGAGCCGTCGAAGGCTGCGGCCGCGAGCGATGAATCGAATGTGCCGGATTCGGA
>CAZISL010000180.1:0-7011 GCA_964541975.1 uncultured Chromatiaceae bacterium
GGCGTCGATGATGCAGACGAGGGTCACGTTCGGGAAGTCATGCCCCTTGGTCAGCATCTGCGTGCCGAGCAGTATGCGCGCGTCCCCGGAGCGGACCTGCTCCAGCTTGCGGCCGATCTCGCCGCGCCGCCGGGTCGTATCCCGGTCGATGCGTACGATCTTCTGACCGGGGAATAACTCGGATAACGCGGATTCCAGTCGTTCCGTTCCCTGTCCGACCGGGAGCAATTCGGCGGCACCGCACGCATCGCATGCCTCCGGCACCGGTCGTTCGGCGCCGCAGTGATGACACACGAGCCGCGCGCGCCCCTGATGCAGGACCATCCGCGCGTCGCATCGCCTGCATTCGACGAGCTCGCCGCAGGCCGTGCACAGCAGGCTCGGCGCGAAACCGCGGCGGTTCAGGTAGACGAGCACCTGGCCGTCCGCCTGGAGATGCCGCGCCATCGCTTCACGGAGGGGTTCGGTCAGACCGTCCTTGATCGGCTGGTGACGCAGATCGATCAGGCGAATATCGGGCGGGCGCGCGGCACCCGCGCGTCGCGGCAGGGACAGATGCCGGTAGCGCTGCGCGTTGGCGTTGTCGACCGATTCGAGGGACGGGGTCGCCGATCCGAGCACGATCGGTATATCGAGCTGCCGCGCGCGCCAGACGGCGAGATCGCGCGCGGAGTAACGGAATCCTTCCTGTTGTTTTAGCGAACTGTCGTGTTCCTCATCGATCACGATCAGGCCGGGGTGCTGCAATGGAACGAACACCGCGGAGCGCGTGCCGATGACGACCCCGGCCGTCCCGTCGCGGGCGTTGCACCATGCATGCAGACGTTCGGTATCGTTCAGGCCCGAGTGCATCACCGCCACGACGGTGTCCAGGCGGCGCGTAAATCGTTCAACCAGTTGCGGCGTCAGACCGATCTCGGGAACGATCACCAGGCTCTGTCTGCCCGCCTCGAGCTGCCGCTGGATGCTGCGCAGGTAGACCTCGGTTTTGCCACTGCCGGTAACGCCTTCCAGCAAAAAGGCATCGAACGCGGTTGCGGTGGTGATCGAGTCGATCGCGCTGCGTTGCTCATCCGTCGGGACCGGCGGTGCGTCGACACCCGTCCCGGTGATCCGCGCCATCGATTCCGGGTTATCCGTATAGCGTTCGACGAGCGCCTTCTGCTCCAGGGCGCGCAGGGCGTTTCGCCACGTTGCCCCAGCTCCGGAGAGGCCTTCCTGGCCGAGTCCATCGCTGCTCGCCTGCAACAGGTCTAGCAGACGCGCTTGAACCTTCGCGCGCCGGGCGATTGTTTCGGGATCCACGCCCCTGCCGTCCGGCGTCAGTCGCCAGCGCGTCTCGCCCACGATCTTCGCCGGCGCGCCTTTGCGCAATGTTCCGGGTAGTGCCGCGGAAAACACCTCGCCGGGAGGATGGCGATAGTAGCTCGCCGCCCATTCGAGCAGCGACATCATGTTCTCGTCGAACAACGGCGCGTCATCGACAATGTTGATTGCCCGGCGCAACTTGTCGCGCGGAATCTCAGATGAAGCACGCACATCGCAAATAACGCCGACGCGCCGGGTCCTGCCGAAAGGAACGACGATTCTCTGACCGCGACGAGTCGACGCATCGTCGACGGGCGGCAGATAGTCGAACAACTGCATCAACGGCGTATTGATCGCCACACGCAGGATGGATTCAGGCATCAGCTCGTGCCGACCTCGGCGCCGTTGTGACACTTCCGTGAAACTTGTCCACAGTCTTTGTGGATAACTCTGTGGAGAAAGCGTTCGAAAGAGGCCACGCGCCCCACCAGTAAAGCGATGTAGCCAAACTGTGCAAAAAGTGATCGATGCGTAATTATCATTTCTTATCAAACGCTTAGAGTGACTTTGTTAGTCGCTGCAACGCAAATGTAATGTAAGGCCGTGCCATAGTTGAAACCGTGTGAATAACTGCTTGCCAGATTTCGGATGCTTTCTAAGGTGGGCGAATATTTTCCGTGCTCGCGCCCAGTATCTTTGTTCTGGTGCGATGATGGTACGCGAATGGAGCGGGCCCACGCTCGAAGCTGTGCGGACCAAGGTTGATTTTTCCGTCGCAGTTTGGAATATAGGTGATGTGAGAACGCGACCAAGAGCATGTTATTGCAGGCAATACGTCACATGGATTTATCGCAACAGGTATTGAGAACCGACGTTGCCGGAATGCCGCTGGAATGGGTGGATTACCGGGACGCCGTGCGCCTGTATCACACCGACCAGGTCGCTTACGCCTGCGGCACGCCTTTGTATGAGGTCCATGGCGGCTGCAACGCGGTGACGGGTGAGCGCAGCATCGTTGAGGTCAATTCGATCATCGCGACCCTGGGCAGGACGCCCGGTGGTGTCGAACTGCGCGACCGCTATGTTCCGCCGCTCAATAACAAGACGCTGTTCAAACGTGACGGCAACCTCTGCCTGTATTGCGGCGCACACTTTCTGACACGCGACCTGACCCGGGACCACATTCGCCCGATCAGTCAGGGTGGCAATGATCACTGGAGTAACGTCGTGACGGCCTGTCGGCGTTGCAACAACCACAAGGGCGGCCGCACGCCGGAACAGGCGGGGCTGCTGCTGATCGCCGTGCCGTTCACGCCGACCTACGCTGAATACATCTACCTGAAGGGCCGTCGCGTCCTCGCGGACCAGATGGAGTTCCTGCTCGCCCACATCTCGCGGTCGAGCCCGCTGCACGAGCGGCTGATGATCACGCTGCGCGAGGGCGTCGGCGCGCATCGCGAACCGCATTCCTGAATTAGTTCCGGACAAAGAAAACCCCGCCGAAGCGGGGTTCCAGGTCTTGCATGAGACAGTGCATGGTCAACCATGCGTTCTCTCATAGAAATCCGCGACGTTTGGTTTCGCGGTTCGGTCGATTGCTATTGGCCGGTCCCCTTATTTTTAACCATGCCGCACTCGGGCGGTACGCGAACATACCCCTTGTCCGCTCGGGTGCTATCGACTTCTTATGGCCGGGCCAAACGAGTTGCGTCATCGGTCAGTCCGGTCGATCCACCTTAGCAAAAATCATTTCTCGTACCAGCCACGATTTTCGTCTGTCTTCATCGTGGTCAAAAATTATCTGCACTGATTAACCCCGTTCAGCGCTGGCCGTCGTTTATAGCAAACGAGACCAATGAAGATGGCCCAGGAGGCTGACGATGAGATTATGTAAACAAAACTTGGTACCCCCACTCTCCATCGCGGCGGTCATACCGATCGCGATACTGGCGCTAAGCGCCGGCTGCAGCGGTCGCCACGAGGCTGATCCCGAAGCGACGACGAGCGTAGAACCCGAATCGCGAGTGGAGCAGGAACTGCGTCCCAGGTCGCTACCAGAGGGACAGCAGCCCGCCACCCGTGAGCAGGTCATTCCGCCGCATGACCAGCCGGTCGCGAGTTTGCAGGATTCGGACGACAAGCTGGAAGAGGTCGATGTCGCCTACTACAAGATGTCGCGTAACGACCTGGCGGTTGGCGTTGCATCGGCAGTGGTCGCCGAGCCGGGGCGCGTTTGCTGCCCGGGGAACATCCGGCTTCCGTCGGAACCTCTGGACCGGGAGAACTACGACCACTTCGATGAGAATCCGGTCAAACTGGTCAGCGAACATCCGGTATCGACGTTCAGCATCGACGTCGATACCGGCGCCTACTCGAACGTCCGGCGTTTCCTGAACGCCGGTTCGTTGCCGCCGGAGGACGCGGTGCGGGTCGAGGAACTGATCAACTACTTTGCCTACGATTACCCCGTACCGGACAGTCTGGATCAGCCGTTCTCCGTATCGACGGACGTTGCGGCGGCCCCATGGAACGATGACAAGTTGTTGCTACAGGTCGGCATCAAGGGCTATGAGCTGTCGGCCGCGGAACGTAAGGCTGCGAACCTGGTATTCCTGGTCGACGTGTCCGGGTCGATGAACTCGAACGACAAGCTGCCGTTGCTGAAGAACGCGCTGAAGATGTTGACGCGCCAACTCACGGCTGAGGACCGCGTGTCGATGGTCGTATACGCGGGCGCTTCCGGCATCGTGCTGGAGCCGACTGCCGGTGACGAGCACGCCAAAATCAGTCGTGCGCTCGACAACCTGTCGGCCGGTGGCAGCACCAACGGCGCCAGCGGTATCCGCATGGCGTACGACATGGCGGAGCAGGGCTTCGTCGAAGGTGGCATCAATCGTGTGATCCTGGCGACCGACGGTGATTTCAACGTCGGCACCGTCGACTTCGACGCGCTGATCGACATCGTCGAACGCGAACGGGACGGTGGTACGTCGCTGACGACGCTCGGCTTCGGCACCGGCAACTACAACGATCACCTGATGGAGCAGCTCGCGGATGCCGGCAACGGCAACCATGCTTATATCGATACGCTGAACGAGGCGCGCAAGGTGCTGGTCGATCAGCTCGGCTCCACGCTGCAGACGATCGCCAAGGACGTGAAGATCCAGGTCGAGTTCAATCCCGCGGTGGTCGCGGAGTACCGCCTGATCGGCTACGAGAACCGGATCCTGCGCCGCGAGGACTTCAACAACGACAAGATCGATGCCGGCGAGATCGGCGCGGGTCATACCGTCACGGCGCTCTATGAACTAAGCCTGGTCGACAGCCCGTCGCGACTGATCGATCCGTTGCGCTACGGCGACGCCACGCCTCGGCAAGAAACCAAGCGGGGCGAACTTGCGTTCGTGCGCTTGCGTCACAAGGCACCCGGCGGCGACAAGAGCCGATTGCAGGAGTTTCCGGTCGGGGTCGACGACGTGAGTTCGATCGACGCAGCCGGTAACGAGTTGCGCTTCGCAGCGTCGGTCGCGGCCTTCGGGCAACTCCTCCGGGGCGGCGAATTCGTCGGCGAGTACGGCTTCACCGACATCATCGAGCTGGCCACGTCCGCGCGCGGCGATGACCGGCATGGCTATCGTAGCGAGTTCGTGAACCTCGCGCGGCTGGCCGACAGCCTGACGACGAAAGTCGACCGGCAGGCGCGTCGCTGATCGACGCGGTTCCCTCGCCTGACCGGCTGGCTTATGCTGCCGGTCATGGCGGGGGAGCCCGACGACCGGGACTTGATGGGCAGATATCGTGACGGCGACGTTGGCGCCTTCGAGGCCCTGTACACGCGACACAAGGGCCCCTTGTATCGCTACTATCTTCGCCAGGGGCTCGCGGAAGCGATCGCAGCAGAGCTATTTCAGGAAGTCTGGACGAATATCATCAAGGCGCGCGACCGCTACCGACCTACGGCGAGCTTCTCGACTTACATGTACCGCATTGCCCACAATTGCCTGATCGATCATTTTCGCCGCTGCGGGCGCTCCGTCGAGGTATTCGACGAGGGCATCATTCAGGTGCAGGAACTCCCGGGCGACGATGCGGACGGACCGCAAGCGCGCGCGATGTCGCTCGAAAGCCACGAGCGATTCAGAGCCGCACTCGAAGCGCTGCCGGACGAACAGCGCGAAGCTTTCGTGCTGCGCGAAGAGACCGGGCTCGGACTGGCGGACATCGCGTCGGTCACGAACGTCAGTGCGGAGACGGCCAAGAGCCGATTGCGCTATGCCATACGCAAACTGAGGACCATGCTCGCGGACGAGTAAGTGATGAACCAGGCTAATGACGACAAGGCGCTCGAAGTGTATCTCGACGGTGGATCCGCCGAGTCGCGACGCTATGCCGAGCTCGGTGACGAGCTGCCGCCTCCGGAACTGGACGCGCGTATCCTCGCCGAGGCCGAGCGCGAAGTAAAAGTCACGCGCCTCGATTCGCGCCGCGCGCCGCCGTTCAAGGCATTCGCGTGGGCCGCGATCGTGGTGCTGTCGTTCTCGCTCGTACTGAACATCGTGTTCCAGCAGGCGGTGCAGGATCCCGTCGCGGAACTGGAGGGCATGGCGCGGCGCGCGGATGCGCCGGTACCGTCGTCGGCACCGGCCGAATCGAAAATGTCCGAGATCGTCGTGGAAGCGAGGAAAACGGACAGCGCAGATGCGATCGCCCCGATGGCTGCCGAGGAGCGGCTGCGGGAGTCGCCCGGCCGGGTCGCTGCGCAAGAGTTCCGCGCCATGGAGCAAACCGAAGCCGGCGGTGTCGGATCGACGGATGCGCCGGCAAGTCGGCAACTATTGGCGAAGCAAGCGACTGGTCTCGCAGCAGCGCCCGAACCGGCGGCGGATCTCGACGACTTCGCCATCGCCAACCTGGCGAGAGACAGGAAGCTCGATCGACCCGATGCGATCCGGGTCATCGAGGACTATCTCGGATATCCTGAAGATGACGAAACCGCCGTGCCGGAGCGGCGAGAGTTGCTCCAGGAGGGCGACAGCGCCGTCGAGTTGCAGCGAGTCCTGGAACTTTTCGAAACAGGCCGTGAAGACGACGCGTTGGCGGCGCTCGCGGAGTTCAGGTCGCAGTATCCCGACCATCCGGTTAGCGCAGAACTGCAGGAGCGCGGTCTCTGATGATGTACCTGATCGACGCGAGTATCTTCGTGTTTCGCGCATGGTTCTCGATACCCGATTCGATGACCGACGCGAACGATAATCCCGTGAACGCCGTCTACGGCTACGCCCGCTTCCTGAGCGATTTCATCGAAGCCGTGCAGCCGGAACACGTCGCGGCCGCGTTCGACGTCAGCCTGACGACGTCGTTCCGCAACGAGATCTACCCGGAGTACAAGGCAAATCGTGATCCGGCCCCGCCGGAACTGAAACGGCAGTTCGAGCAGTGTCGAGCCGTGACCCGCGGGCTCGGGGTGCGCGACTGCGCGGACACTGCATATGAGGCGGACGACCTGATCGGCACGCTCGCGGCGCGCATGCGCGCCGCCGGTCACTGCGTCACGATCGTCAGCCGCGATAAGGACCTGCTGCAGATCCTGCAGTCGGGCGATGCCATGTGGGACTACGTCGGCGGCAAAAAGGTCGGCTACGACGACGTCGTCGACGTGTTCGGCGTGCGCGCCGAGCAGATGGTCGATTATCTCGCGCTGGC
>CAZISL010000181.1:0-16509 GCA_964541975.1 uncultured Chromatiaceae bacterium
CGACCGCCGCATAACTCATTCAGCGTAGCCAGTGCTTTCGCGATTTTGTACGGGTGCATCTCGTAAGGCGTTACGACCAGCGGTCCGAGTCGGATCGTGCTCGAAGCCAGCGCCAGCGGGCACAGCGAGATGAAGGGATCCCGGGAAGACGGGTAGTTCGACGTCCATACCGCGCGGAATCCATAGCGTTCCGCCAGCAAGCCCAGTTCGCTGACTTCCTGCGGCGAAAGGTCGGGATCCAGAATCAGGTCGATCTTCATCTGCGGTTCACCTCCTGGTCTCGCGGCTGGAACTAGTCAAAATATAGTACATGCAGAGTTTGGTCGCTCACCAGAAGGGCATGATAGGCTTCAACGGAGCGTTGCTATAAGAAAAAGTTACATTGACGCACACCGCTACCGCAAACGAGGTCGAGCACGATCCCCACAAGTATTTCTGGGTGGCGGTCTACCTGCTGATCATATTCGTCGGAGCCCTGCCGTTGTTCGGCCTGCGAGTCCCGCAGATCGCGCCGTACCTGCCGACGCTGATCGTCCACGAGTTTGCCGCCTTTGCATTCATTGGCCACACCTTCTTCAGCAACATCTGGTCTCTGCGTATCCGCAGGAATCTGCCCCGGGAAATCGGCATCTGGGCCCGGGCGCACATGCGTATCCTGTGTTTGTCGGTCACCGGGCCGATGGCAGTGATCGTTCCCTTGACCGGTCTGATGGTCGTCGAGAACTGGGGTGGACTCGAGAATGCGCCCTGGGCCTGGGATGCGTATCTCGCTTTCTGGTTGATTTGCGCGATCAGCGTCGTCCCCGACGTGATTCGTTACGCCCGGAACCGGCACGCAGACGAGCCGATGCATGGCATGGTGAATGGCGGCATTCGCGCCATGATCGCGACCGTGCTGACGTTCTACATCCTGATTGCGATGATCGCCAAGGTATCCATAATCGCCCAGTAGATGACGCGCCCGAACGCCGCGGATCGTTGCTCAAGGCTCGCGGTCGCGACGTCTTCGGGCAGCAGCGCCGCGTACACGCCCACCATGATCGTGCCGGTTCCGGCCGCCATGAGTCCCCGGCCGCCATCGAGCAGGCCAAACGCGGATCCTTGAAACTGCTCGCTGCCCCATTCACGCGTTGCGCGGATGAGCGTGAAAAAGGCGGTGCCCTAGCCGGGCAAGGGAGCTTTTTCCTGTTTCAAAACATTTAGTTATGGACGTTAGGAATTTGCATGATGCCGGGCGGGGTCGTGCAAGTCCAACGAACCGGATGCATATGCCGGCCCGCGGACCGGCGCCAAGTTGTCACGGACTCGTCAGCAACGTCTCGAGTGCCAGTAAGTCATTCAAGCCGATGATGCCATCGCGGTCATAGTCTCCGCGCGATACGGCCTGTGCATCGAGCGTCAGCGACTCCGTCAGGTGCCGTTGCATCAGCAGCAGGTCGGCAATATCGATCGCCTGGTCGCCGTTGACGTCCCCGGTATCCGCCACGCTGATCTGACCGCCGTCCAGGTACTCGTCGATGTTGGATCTGAAATCGTTGTCCGCATCGTCGAGCGCATCCGCAGCGAGCAGGGGGTTCAGTCCATTGGCGATCTCGACGACGTCGGGTATGCCATCACCGTCGCGATCCAGCAGGTCAGGTGGCACCGCGACCAGGTCCACGGTGACGATCCCCCCGCCGTCGATGACGATCTCGAGCGACGCCATCGCATTGTCGGTGCTCCCCAGGTATTCGATATCGACCTGCCGTGACGCTCCGATTCTAAGCAGATAGGGCTCGGGCACCGAATTGACGAAGTCGAAGTCCGCCGCGTCGATACCGACGATACGAAGCGTCCCGGCATAGATCGCCTCGTTGCCGCCGGTGTGGCTCAGCGTGATGGCGGCGGGCGTGCCGGTGGCGAGCTCGATACTCGCCGGTGCCGACAAAACCCCGGCGACGCTGGGTATCCCGGCCGGGACATCCTGGTTGTAGACCTCCATGTTCTTCTGATTGCCGCCGCCCTGATTCGGCGAGCCGGCGGTCACGTACACGCCGTTACCCGACACGATCGCTTGCGTGCCATGGCGCGCGTGGTTGAGTGGGGCCAGCGTTTCCCAGCTGCCGGTCGCGGGGTCGAGGCCCTCGACCGTGTCATACGCGATGCCGTTGCCTTCGCCGCCGATGACAATGATCTTGTTGTCGAATACGGCCATCGACGACGCCGCGCGTGGCGTCATGATGTTGCTGGCGCCGGGAAGCGTGGACCAGGTACCGGTCGTGAAGTTATAGACGTCCACCTCTTCGACCAGCGGCGCAAACGTGCCGCCGGGACCGCCGGTGAGCCGGCCTCCGATCAGGTAAAGTTCGTCGCCGTAGACGACCGCGTGGAAGTGATCGCGCGGTCGGGGGGCATCAGGGAGCATCGTGAACGTGCCGGTCGTGGGGTCGAATTCATCGAACCATGGCTCGTAACCGCCGCTATGGCCGAGCCGGTTGCCGCCCACCATGTAAAACTTGTCGTTGTACACGACGAGGCCGGAACCACCGCGCCGCCGTGCCGTCGGGATGGATGGCCCCTGCGTCCACGCGTTGTTGGCCGGATCGAACACCCACACGTTGTCGGCCGGGTCTTCGTCCGGGAAGTTGTTGGTCTCGAATGCGCCGACCACCCAGACGAGGCCCTCGTATTCGATCGCCTGGAAATGGTTGAACGGGAGTGGGGCCGACGCGCTCGTGGACCAGGTGTTGCTGGTGTAATCGTAGGTGTCGAGCGTCTGTGCATTCTCGCGACCGCCGAACAGGAAGAACCGGTCGCCGGCCTGCACGAACGAGCACTCGTGGCGGCCGGTGTAGCTCTCGTCCTCGGCCTTGTCGATCCACGGAACCAGGTTCGGGTCCGGGATCGTCCACGTGAAGTTCGCGGTGACCGTGTCCGCCGGGTCCGCGTCATTGTCGTCGACGGTCACGGCAGCGGCATAGGGGCTGCCGACATTCGCGCCCGCGGCGACCGTACCGAAGATCAGGCCCGTCGTCGGCTCGATCTGCAGACCGGTCGGCAGGCCGGTCGCGCTGAACGTGAAACTCGCCGGCGTATCCCCGCCGGCCGCGATGACGGGTAATGCGATGGTGTCGCCTTCCGCGCTCGCCTGGTTCGCGATCGGCGTAACCGTGATTGGCGTGCCGCCGGTCGGCGGGGCCACGCCGGAAATGATCTCGATGCCGTTCAGCATCGGATTGTTCGCGGCGCCGTGGAAAAAACCGATGTCCAGCGTGCCGTCGCTGACATCGACCACGTGCGTCACGAGACCGCCGACCTGGTGACCGAAGGTCGCGGACAGGTCGAGGTCCGTAAGGTCGGCGTGCGCGACGCCTTCGATCTCGACGCTGAAGACGCGCTCGCCCGGGTTAGCGGCACCGCTCCAGCCGTTGCCCATGTAAAGTCGAATCTCGTAGCTGCCCGACGTGACCGGGAATGCATAGGCCATGCTCGGATTGCCCGACGTGCCGGCCCAGCGTTCGGTGGAATAGATCGCGGTCGGCGTCGTGGCCAGGTTTACCTCCGGAACGTATCCGGTCATGGAGAAGCCGGCCTGGCTATTGGAACCCGGCACCGACAGGAACTGGGAGTTATTGGACGTCGTATCCTCCTCCCAGGCGATGCCGCCATCGATCGCGGCGATCTCCGCGCCACCCGCATTCACGCGATAGATCGCGACCGGATCGGTGACGCTGACGGTGAAGCCCTGTTCGACATACAGGCCGCCGGCATCCGTCGCGCGAATAACGATGGTCGATGCGGCTGGAAAGCCGGGAAACGTCAAACTCAGTAAGTTGGCGCTGATAGTGGCGCCGATGTTCGGATCGGTTGCGGATTCGATCGTGTAGAGCAGGTTGCTGTCGCCGTTGTCGTCGGAGAAATAGACGTCGAGGTCGATGTCTTGCCCGGTCGGACCGCCGAGCGGCTGCACGAGATTCGGCAACTGTGCCTCGATCGCCGGCTGACGTCCGGTGACGTTCAGGTAATCCCACGTGCCCTCGACCTCGGCGCCGGCCGTATTCGACGTGCCGATCAGGCCGACGGCCACCGGTATGCCGGATTGCTGGATGGCGTTCAGGATTTGCCCCTGTGCAATGAACGAACCAATGCTCGTGAAACCGGAACTATCGATTGAATACAGTGCTTCGACGTTGCCGCTGACGCTGTCGACATCGAGCCGGATTGCGAGACTGCCGACTGGGCGATCGCCGACTGCGATCGGTGCGCTGAGAACGACCTGCGGGGTGTCGCTGATCTCCTGCATCACTTCGACGCCGGTAGCGTCGACCGTAAACTGAATGAAGTTGGCCTGCGTGCCATCGCCCATGAAGATGCCGAGTTCGCCGTCACCGGCGAACGGGTAGAGCTGCAGGCCCGCACCGAAGTTGAGCATCTGGCTTTCGACCCGGAAGCCACCCGTCGCGAGGTCGACATCCACGCCGTACTGGAACCCCTTCGTCTGGCCGTTCGCGAGCCCGACCGCCGTGCCTTCTCCCATTTGCATCGTCATGGCGCCGACCGCACCGCCGAGAATGTCGTTGGGGTTCGGTCCGGAATCGGTCTGATCGAGCCAGTCGGACCAGTTCGGATTCGGTGCGCCGTTGTTCATCATGCCGGTGAAACCGAGCCCCAGGTACCCGCCGAGTTGCAGGTTGTCGGAGAACAGTTCGTTGGTGACGGGTAGCGCAAACGCATCGCTGCCGGCGGTGAGCGGATCGCCGATTTGCAGCACGTCGTTCTGATCGTCGATGCCGTCCGCATCGTCGTCCGGATCGTTCAGGTCCGAGACCAGCGGCGCGCCGGCGAGCTTGTCGAAGTCCGGCGGTTGCGCGCCGCCGTTGCATGCATCGGTGCCGTTCTGTTCTTCGTCCTCGTTGGTATAGCCGTCGCTGTCGTTGTCGGCCAGGGGATCGTAGGCGGGATCGGTGGGCAGGATGCACGTGACGAAGTCCTGCGGCTCGAGTACGACGACGTTCGCGTTGAAGGTCGCCACCCAGATCGTACCGGGGAACGGGTCCGTATCGCTGTTCGCCGTAATGCCGAGCGGGTTTCCGCCGAGGCCCGAGACCCAGTTCTGGGTCAGCGTATTCAGGCTGCCGTCGCCATTGACCTGAACACGATGCAGGCTGCCGCCGCTCTTGCCGGCGAGCAGGTCGCCCTGCATCGCGCCGTTGAAGTTCGAAGCCGTGTACTCGTCGATGCCGTTCGTGTTGTTGCTCCACGTCGTCACGATCGCATCGACGGGCCCGTCGGGATTAGCGCCGCCAGGGTTGCGGAAGTCACCCTGGACAGGATTTGCCATGGCGAGGGGCAGTGGCGGCCAGTCTGCCGGCAGGGCGCGCTGCGGGTCGGTCGCGTCGCCTGAACCGTTGGGGTCGTACGGAATCGTGCGGAACCAGTCGTCTTCGTAGGTGTTGCCGTTCGAGTCGCCGATGTCTGACGAATGAGGGCCGCGCGCGAACAGGCCGGCGCCGGCAGGGTTCGCTCGAATCGGCGCCGGGTGGCCGCCATAGAAGCTGCCGAAAACATAGTTCTGAATGTCGTTCGTGATCAGCGTCAAGTGGTCGGTGTTGTTGACCTGGGGGTCGCCGAACACCGGATCCGCGCCGTTGCTGCCGGGTTCGCCCGGGCGATAGTTGTTCGTGACCGTGCCGTCGATGCCCTCGTTCTCCGGGAATCCGCCCCAGCCTCCGTTCGCGCCGTTGTCGGTGACATAGACGGCGTCGCCCGCGGTCACGACGAGGTCGTACGCATTGCGGTACCCCGGCGAAAAAATCTGTACGGGACCGCCGGGCACGATCTTCGCCTGGTTCAGTCCGTCGTTACCGCCCCAGGGATCGCCCGTATCGATGCCGTCATACCCAGGGTCGTTCGGGTCCACGATCCCGTTGGCATTCGCGCGGGTCGGATCGTCGACCGTCGGCAGGTCGTAGATGTAATCGCGCGTGCCGTCATTCAGCACCGGCATCGTCGCGAGTTCCGTCAGGTCGATGGCGAGTACCGCGGCGCTGAGTGCGTACTCGGTCGTCCAGGCGAAATTGGTCGACGGCGAGCCGGCATTCGCGTGCCCACCCTGCGCCAGGATCAGGTAGTCGCGCCCCTGGATGCTGACGGGATCGAGACCGTTGGTCGCGTGATTCTCCTCCGATCGGGGGAGGCCGCGAACGATGTCGACGGCTTCCCAGAATCCGGACGGATCGTTGAGGTCGGTTCCCTGCCAGGAGATACGGGTGATGACGCCGGAATTCGTGTCCAGGTTCTTGTCCCCGCTCGGTCCGCCAATGCGAGCGTCGCTGGAGGTGGCGTAAATGACGGGATTGTTCGCGGTTCCGGCAACGGCGATGCCGAGCGCCTCGCGATTCGTTCCGCTGTCGCTCGATCCGTCGTCATTGTGATTCGGGATGTTCTTGACGTGCAGGAGTTCGGTCGCCGCGGTTACGACATAGTTGTTGATGCCGTTGCGCTGTATCGATAACACGTCGATCGTGCCGTTGATCTGCAGCACGTAGAGCCTGCCGTCCGGGCCGAATGTCAGGGACGTTCCGGAGGAAACGGAGCCGAGGCCGGCGAAATCAAGATTGCTGACGCCAAAACTCTGGGCGTGAGTCCGGTCGAACGGACTGAGCAGCAAAGCGCAAATAAACAGGTGCGCAAAAACTGCGGCGAGTCGGATCATCATAGGCGGCGCCAGTTATTGTTATTCGGGGCGCACCCGCAGCTCGAAGATATCAGCGCTGAAAGTTACTTGTTGTTGTCGCCGATCGCCGAGCGTTCGCGTTCGCAAGCTGCGGAATTGCTTCGAAATTTATTGTACGGCAGTACTGGTGCGGCGAATATGGCTTATTGTCGAGTTCGGGGTGCTGGGAGTGCCGTGTGGAACCGGGTCGCGCTCGAACGAGCTTTTACATAAGTGCCGGCGAATGATTCACATGCGCCGATTCAGGCATTGAAAACTGCGGACCGTGCAGCGGTCGATTCACGCGCTGCACGGTCCGTTTCGATTACCCCCCGTCGGCGGGCTGTCTCGCGTAATACTCGGACAGCGCGTCGATCTGCGCATCCGACAGGGTCTGGCTCAGGCCGCTCATCTGCGGATCGCTGCGGTTGCCGTCGCGATAGTCGCGCAGCTGCTTGGCCATGTACGGGCCCTTCTGTCCCGCGAGATTTGGCCACAGGTCGTTCGTGCTGATGCCGACCGGCCCATGGCATCCGGCGCAGAGCGTTCGCGCGGTCTGTTCCGCCTCGGATTCCGCCATAGCAGGGGTCAACAGCAGCGTAGCGATAGTCATCAGGATCAGTTTCTTCACGTCAAAATCTCCGTTGTAATCAGACTACGCCGCTGCCGCGGCTTCTTGCACCACCACGGCTATGCGTTTCTCACCCGCGCTAATGGTCAGCATGTCCCAGACCAGCAGGCCCAGTCCGGCGCAGGTCACGACGCCCCAGAATTCTCGCCAGTACATGCCCTGCAGGAACCAGTGCGTGCTTTGCGCCGAGAAGTAGGCGGACCATGACGATCCTTCCAGCGCTCGCTCGACGAAGGATTGTTCGTAGCCGGCGATCAGCAGCGCCATCGTCATGCCGACGACGCCGAGGTTCAGTAGCGTAAATGCCCACTTCCAGCGCCAGCCGGTCGACAGGCCCGCGCCCATGTACACATCGCCCCGCGCTTTCTGTATCGCGATGTAGATGACCGCAATGATGATCGTTGCATACGCGCCGAAGAACGCCAGGTGGCCGTGCGAAGATGTCCACTGCGTACCGTGCGTGTACAGGTTGATCTGCGGCAGCGTGTGCATGAAGCCCCAGACGCCGGCGCCGAAGAAATTGCCGAACGCGTGCGCAATGAGCCAGGCGAGTGCCGGATGGTTGGCGTTCTTGAACTTATGCACGCCCGAGTCATAGATCGCATGCACGACCATCGCGACGAGCGGGATCGGTTCGAGCGCCGAGAAGAACCCACCGACGGTCAGCCAGTATTCGGGCGTGCCGATCCAGAAGTAGTGGTGCCCGAGGCCGAGAATGCCGGAGCCGAACATCAATGCGACTTCGACATACAGCCAGGTCGTCACGACCTTGCGGCTTGCACCGAGGGTTTTGATCAGGCCCCACGCCATGATGCAGCCGACGAGCACTTCCCAGGTCGCCTCGACCCACAGGTGGATGACCCACCACCACCAGAACTGGTCCATCGAAATGTTCGCGGTGTAGAACATGCCGGCGAGATACATGCCGGCCAGCGCCACGAGATCCAGCACCAGCACGCCGGAGATACCGCTCCACTTGCCTTTGTTGAAGGTGGCGGCGGTGTTGTAAAAGAAGATGCCGACACAGACGACGATGCCGATGTCTGCCCAGCGCGGTGCCTCGATATACTCGCGCCCCTCGTTGATGAACCAGATCGTTTCGATCTCGCCCGGGCCGGTCTGCACGAACAGGTACACGAGCACGACGACGACGACAGCTGCCGTCAGCACCCAGAAGCCCAGGATCCCGAGCTTGAGGCCGACGAGTTCCGTACCGGCTTCCTCTTCGACGAGCCAGTAGACGGAACCGATGAAGCCGTACAGCATCCAGACGACCATCGCGTTGATGTGCACCATGCGATTGACGCTGAAGTCGAGCCAGTTGTAGCCGACCTCCGGCATGACGTACTGCAGGCCGGCGATCAGCCCGAACAGGCACTGCGCCACGAACAGCGCGATCGCGACGACGAAGTAGTTAATGGCGAGTTTCTGACCGCCGGTCAGGCGTGACAGGCTGAACTGTCCGATCGCTAGTGTACTCATAGGTCACCTTCCTGGCGGATAGTGGGGAATGCGGCCGGGAAGCCGGTGGTATCGATCGATGACATCCATTTCAGAAACGCGACGATGGCCTTCGCCTCTTCTTCGGTGATGTCGAGATTCGGCATCTTGCGCGACGTACCGTAAGTGCGCGCGTTGGTTTCGGGATCCATCAGGAAATCGACCATCATCTTTTCGCGCGACTGTTCATTGCCCCAGGCCGGATCGAGCCACGCCTTCGTCAGGTCCGGTGCGTAATAGGCGCCGTTCCCGAGCAGCGTGTGGCAATTCATGCAGTTCTTCGCCTGCACGGTCAACTTGCCGTGGCTGACCATCTCGGCGGCTTCGTCTTCGGTCACGACCTTGCCGAACAGCGGTGCCTCGTCGCCGATCACCGGCACCTGGAAGCCGCGTTTGCGGTCGTGGCGATAGTAGATGCGGTTGTTGATCACCGAGTACGCCGGCACCCGGTCGCTACCCGAGGTAATGACGGCGACGGAGTCGAACGTCAGGACGATCAGGATCACGAACATGCCGGCGGTGACCCAGATGGCGATCTTTCGCCAGAGGTCTTCTTCGGCCCATCTAGGGATATCGCTCATCTTTTTCTCCTGACAAAACAGTCAGTTGTGGTGTTCGTTCGCGGCGTTGTCAGCCGCGTCGTGATCATCCGTGCCGTGGGTTGCGACGCACAGGTACCAGATGCCCTGTGGAGCTATGAGGTAGCCCACCAGCATGACGACCGATACGCCGTTCCAGATGCCCGAAAAATTCAGCGTGCGGGCCAGCACCAGAACGGAAACCACCAGTACGCCGTAGAACAGGTACGACAGCCTCACCAGGTTGATGTTTTGGGCGAGTCGCCCGATCGCGAAAACGGCGGCATAGAGTGCGCCGCTGAGAACGACCATCGCGCCGGCCATGGTGGCCAGCATGATGCTGTTGACTTCGACGGCCTGGCTAGCGTCCATATTCCCCCCGGATGAGACGTATTCGCAGTATCGATTATGGGGACGCTAGTTGAGTGGAATACGTAATGCAATAGGTGATTCTCCCTACGTAGCGGTGACACCTCCTGATACAACTGTGGTCGCTGTAGCGATAAAAAGCTGGAGCTTGTTGTGTCCCAACGCGCTCCCGCGCATATCAGATCCTGGGGAGGTAATCTGATGTCCCTGTTTACCCTCGTTCGTCGTAAGGCTCGTTATTCGCTTTCTTCGGCAATGGTTGTCGGCTTGTTATTCTCGGCCGCCGCCTGCGCTGACGACGGCATCGATCAGAACGCTCCGCTTCAGCACCAGGCGGAGGTCAAACTTGCCCAGGCGGATGCTGCCCCGAGCGGCTCGGGTGCGGACCTCTATACCAAGAACTGTGCGGCGTGCCATCAGCCGACCGGTCAGGGTCTGGCGGGCGCGTTTCCTCCTCTGGCGAAGTCAGACTACTTCGCGGGCAACAACGAGAAGCTGCTGGATGCCACGATCAAGGGCCTGTCCGGACCGGTGACCGTCAATGGCGCTGAATACAACAACGTCATGCCGGCGGTCGCCTACCTGTCGGACGCGGATCTGGCAGCGATCCTGACGTACGTAAACACGAGCTGGGGCAATGCCGGCGGCGCGATTACGGCGGCGCAGGTCAACGACTACCGCGCCAGCGAAGGGTTGCAGGCGTCGACCGGTGCCGGCGAGCGCCATCCGGGAACGTCCGAGGCCGTGCAGACCTATGCCGGACAGCCGCAGCAATTCGGCGACGACGTCAAGATCGTCGTCACGCCGGGTGCGCCGAATGTCACCGAGGCCGAATTTCAGCGCGCGACTAAGGTCTACTTCGAACGCTGCGCCGGTTGCCACGGCGTGCTGCGCAAGGGCGCGACCGGCAAACCGCTGACGCCTGACGTCACACAGGAGAAAGGCACGGACTATCTGAAAGCGCTGATCGCCTTCGGTTCACCGGCCGGCATGCCGAACTGGGGCACGTCGGGCGAATTGTCCGATGCCGATATCGACCTGCTCGCGCGCTTCCTGCAGCATGAGCCGCCGATGCCGCCCGAATTCGGCATGGCAGACATGAAGGCCACCTGGGAGATCATGGTCGCGCCGGAGGATCGGCCGAAGAAGCAGCAGAACGACCTGAACCTCAACAACGTGTTCTCGGTTACCCTGCGCGACAGTGGCCAGGTCGCATTGATCGACGGCGACAACCACGAGATCGCCGAGATCATCGAGACGGGTTACGCGGTGCATATCTCGCGACCGTCGCATTCCGGCCGCTACGTTTACACGATCGGTCGCGACGCGAAGATCAACATGATCGATATGTTCATGGATCCGCCGCAGACGGTCGCGAAAATCCGCGTCGGCCTCGAGGCGCGTTCGATCGAAACGTCGAAATACAAGGGTTACTACGACAAGTACGCGATCGCGGGTGCCTACTGGCCGCCGCAGTACGTGATCATGGACGGCGAGACGCTCGAGCCGCTGAAGATCGTCTCGACGCGCGGCATGACGGTGGATACGCAGGAGTATCACCCGGAACCGCGTGTCGCCGCGATCGTTGCTTCCCACGAGCATCCCGAGTTCATCGTCAACGTCAAGGAGACGGGCCGCATCCTGCTCGTCAACTACAGCGATATCGAGAACCTCGGTGTCACGACGATCGACGCCGCCCGCTTCCTGCATGACGGCGGCTGGGACTCGACGCAGCGCTACTTCCTGACGGCGGCGAACCAGTCGAACAAGATTGCCGTCATCGATTCGAAGGAGCGCAAGCTCGCGGCGATGGTCGACGTGCAGAAGATCCCGCATCCGGGCCGCGGCGCGAACTTCGTGCATCCGAAATATGGGCCGGTCTGGGTCACCAGCGCACTCGGCAATGCTGACATCACGCTGATCGGCACCGATCCCGAGAAGCATCCCAAGCAGGCCTGGCAGGTCGTCGAGGTGCTGCAGGGGCAGGGTGGCGGATCGCTGTTCGTCAAGACGCATCCGAAATCGGACAACCTGTGGGTCGACTCACCGCTGAACCCGGAGACGGCAATCAGCCAGTCCATCGCCGTATTCGATATCGACGACATAGATGCCGGTTATGAGGTTCTGCCGATCGCCGAATGGGCCGAACTGGGCGAAGGGCCGAAGCGCGTCGTACATCCGGAATACAACGAGGCCGGCGACGAGGTCTGGTTCTCCGTCTGGAGCGGCAAGGAAGAGGAATCGGCGATTGTTATCGTCGACGACAAGACGCGGAAGCTCAAGCACGTCATCAAGGGACCGGAAGTCGTCACGCCCACCGGCAAGTTCAACATGTTCAACACCATGAAGGATCTCTATTAATAGAGAGTCGCTGGAGATAGCGTGATGACGGTTCAAACTGAAGCGGGCCGCCTGCGCGGCCCCGCAATCTGCGCATGGGCGAAGTTCGTGTTCGCGATTTGCCTGATGGCCGTTTCTGCCGGGTCCGCCCTCGGCCAGAGCGAGACCTCGTCTGCACTCAAGACCGACTGGACGACCGAGTTTGCTGACGCATTTAAAAACGGCGAATTCGATCTCGGTTTCCGTTATCGCTACGAGTTCGTCGACTCGGGAATCTTCGACCGTAACGCCAATGCATCGACGTTGCGCACGCGGCTCGTCTACAAGAGCGGCGACTTCAAGAATGTTTTCCTGACGCTCAACATGGATGACGTGCGGCCGATCGTAGCGAACAACTTCAACGACACGCGCAACGGCAAGACGCAGTATCCCATCGTCGCCGATCCGAAAGGTACTGACCTGAATCTCGCGTCGCTGACCTGGAACGGCCTCGAGAATGGGTCCGTGGTGCTCGGCCGACAGCGCATCATCCGCGCGAACCATCGCTTCGTCGCCAACGTCGTCTGGCGCCAGAATGAGCAGACCTATGATTCACTGTCGTTCTACTATAAGGCCAGCGACAAGTTCAATTTCTTCCTGAGCTATGTCGATCGCGTCAAGCGCATCTTCGGGCCGGAGGAGGGTGCGCCGACGGCGAGCTTCCGGAGTAACAGCTTCCTGTTCGATGCCGGCTACGAGTTCAGCCCGCTGATCAAGCTGTTCGGCTATATGTACCTGCTCGAATTCGATAACTCCGCCATATTCTCGAGCCAGACGGTCGGCCTGCGCGGCACCGGTTCCTACGAATTCCGTGACGGCCCGACGCTCGATTACCAGGTGGAGTTCGCGGGGCAGAGCGACTATAAGAACAACCCGGACAGCTACGATGCGAACTACTATCTGTTGGACGCGGCGCTGAAGTGGGAACGCTTCGGCTTCCGTCTCGGTTACGAAGTTCTGGAGGGCGATGGCACGAACGGCTCGTTTCAGACGCCGCTCGCAACGTTACACAAGTTCAACGGCTGGGCTGACCGGTTCCTCGTTACGCCTGCAGCGGGCCTTGAAGACCTGTATATCGAGGGTAATGCGCAGTTCCTGCAAGGCAAGTGGGCGCTCGTTTATCATTGGTTCTCGGCGAATACCGGGGGCGGTGACTGGGGCGATGAGCTCGATTTCGTCGCGACCTGGAAGTTCAAGAAGAACTACTCGGTGCTAGTCAAGGCGGCGCTGTACAAGGCCGATCTGTGGGCCTGGGACACGGACAAGTTCTGGGTCATGCTGAACGCCGACTTCTAAAGACCGCACAATCAGAGTAGAAAGAAGGGGCTTCGTGGCGACGAAGCCCCTTTTTCCTATGACCGACGTAAAATGCTGCGGAACTTCCCAAACATGACGAGTAACCACGAACAGGATGACTACGAATAGTTGGGCGCCGAGCGAAGAGCTGCTGCAGCTCTATTCGCAGAAGCTCGAAGCAGAAGGTTTGCCGGAACACGTCGGGAGCAGCTTCGCGTGGTACTTCGAGAAGCTCTGCGCGAACGAAACGGGTGTCATGCGCGAGGACGAGATTCTGCCGGTCGAGCCGACCGCGCTGCGTGAATACGACCACCTGGAGAAGTTCGCCGACAGCGGCGCCGCGGCCCTGGGCAAAGCCTGCATCGCCAAGCTCAACGGCGGTCTCGGCACGAGCATGGGCTTGCAGAAGGCCAAGTCGCTGCTCAACGTAAAGCGCGGTCTCAGCTTTCTGGACATCATCGCCGGTCAGGTCGCGCATTTCCGGCGCACCAGCGACGTGGCCCTGCCGGTCCTGTTCATGAATTCATTCAGTACGGACCGGGATACGCTCGACGCGCTCGCGGAATTCGAGGGCAACCCCGGCGGAATTCCGCTGACGTTCCTGCAGAACAGGTTCCCGAAGGTGCTGGCCGAGACGGGCGAACCCGCCGACTGGCCGGCGAATCAGCAGCTGACCTGGAATCCGCCGGGTCATGGGGAGTTCTACTCCGCGCTGCAGCACTCCGGGGCGTTGCAGGCGCTGCTGGATGCGGGCATCGAGTACATGTTCATTTCCAACGCCGACAACCTCGGCGCGACGTTGTCGCTCGAGATCCTCGGTTACATGGCGGAGAACGACGTGCCGTTCATCATGGAAGTCGCCAACCGGACGCCGAACGACAGGAAGGGCGGCCACCTGGCATTCACGACCGACGGCCGGCTGACATTGCGGGAATCGGCCCAGTGCGATCCGGCGGACACCGATCAGTTTCAGGATATCGCGCGTCACCGGTTCTTCAATACCAACAATCTATGGGTCAACCTGAAGGCGTTGAGCGCGGCACTGGCGGCATCGCCTGATCATGGTCTCGAGCTACCGATGATCCGGAACGAGAAGCGCCTCGATCCGAACGATCCCGGGAGTCCCGCCGTCTTTCAGTTGGAGTCGGCGATGGGTGCGGCGATCGCTTTGTTCGAAAATGCGCAGGCCGTCGTCGTGCCGCGTTCCCGGTTCCTGCCGGTCAAGAAGACCGATGATCTGATCCTGCTGCGGTCAGACTGCTACACGTTGAACGACGACTTCTCGGTTGCCGATCAGCGCAACGAGAGTGACGGTCCCTGTGTGGTCGACCTCGATTCGGAATTCTACGGGACGATCGACAAATTCGACGAGCGGTTCGCGTCGGGCGTGCCGTCATTGCTCGAGTGCAAGTCACTCAGCATCGCGGGCGATGTGGTGTTTGGCTCGGATACCCGTTGCGTCGGCGACGTCATTATCCGCAACGCGTCGGATCGCCAGGCGAAGATCGTGGACGGTGAGATCGTCAAAGGCGTTTCTGAAAAATGAAGATAGACAGGTTTCTTTGCGTTGCTTTCGCACTGGCGGTTTTGCCGCCATCGGTCGCCCATGCGGATGGCGCGGCGCGCTGGAACGTTCGCTTCAATTTAAGCTGGCTGTTTCCGCAGCGGTAACCGTCGGGCGGATGTCTTCCAGTTCCAGCCGCTTCAGGATCAACTCCTCGCCGCTGATGATCTGCGTGCGATAGTCTGCGCACCGGCCGCACAGCAGGCGATTGGACGGAACGCTCGATTCGATCTCACATTCCGTGCAATACACGACGACGTCGGGAATATCGATGACCAGCTCCGCGTCTGCGGCGACCGTGCCGGCGATTGCCAGCGGATAGGCGCGGCGCAGAAGTTCAGGTTCGACGCCGGACAGCGGTCCGACCTCCAGCTCGATGCGCGTGACGCGACCGGCCTGGTTTTGTGCCGCGATCAGTTCGACCTGTGTGACGAGCGCGTTGCAGACAGATAGTTCGTGCATGTCAGTTTCGTCCCAGTCCGCTCAGTAACTCGCGACGGCTTAGCGGCTTGTCGCTCTTCTTCGGCCGCCGCGATTGCTCCGGTTCCACGAATAGTTGCTCCAGGACCTCTTCGGCAATCAGGCGGGCCGTTTCCTGGTCCGGAAAGTCCTGCACCGTGCGGAACAGAACGGCGGTCAGGTGTGCTTGAAAATTGTCGTCCCGGCTGGTGGTGAATTCGTGCGGCCCGGCCGGCAATGACCATTCACTCTTGGAGCCCTGTTGCCAGTCCTGCCACGCATCGGTTTCGGACAGCAGCACGAGGTTTATGAACCACGGCGTAATCAGAATCCCCAGCAGGTGGTCTTCGAACTCCCGGAAGCCGATCGCTTCGACCTCCAACGCGGGGTTGCACAGCGGCAGCCCGACCATGCGCTCGCGATTCACCATTTTAAAATGTTCGACCAGTTGTTCGACGGTGTCCGACATATCAGTCAATGCTTCAATCGACAATTGCCAGGAACGAGTCCGGTGCGCTGTCGCACTCGGGACAACGCCAGTGTCCCGGTAGCTGGCTGAACGGTGTGCCCGGCGGGATCTGCTCGACGGGGTCGCCGACCGCGGGGTCGTAGATATACCAGCAAATCTTGCACTCGAGCTTCGTGTGGTCCGCGAGTCGTGCATCGCCGGGGTTCTCCGGTTCGGTCATGCGACATCGGACCAGTACGGCGCGATGATTTCTTCGAGGCGAGTACCCGAGTCTCGCAGGTCTTCGGCGGCGGCGCACAGCACCTGTGGCACGTCGACGACCTCCAGCGTGTTCAGGATCAGCGTGCCCATGGAGTTGTAGTAGCGTACCCACCAGACGTTGGCGACTTGCGTGCTGATGATCTGGCATTTGCCGTAGCCGCGGGACAAGACGTCCACGGGGCCGCGGCCGAGTCGCTCGTCCAGAAACTCGACGTCCGCCTCCGACAGCGGCAGCAGCGTCAGGTTGATCACGTGTGGCGTCGGATCATTCGCGTAGCGGGCGCAGTGCGATTCCAGTTCCGCCAGGAT
>CAZISL010000182.1:0-5113 GCA_964541975.1 uncultured Chromatiaceae bacterium
CCGTATAAGGTTCGAACGGCACGCATTTGGTGGGTTTCGGCGCCGCGTTTCGATTATGTGAATCCGTTCAATTCCCGGTGGCGAACCTGCTGTTATGTTGAACCGAACTGACATTCCTGAGATACGATGAGAGCCATTATCCTTGCCTGCGCGCTCGCCGCGCTCCTCGGTTCCTACGGGGTGGACGCCAACCTCGGCGCCTCGGCCGGTGCTGGTCAGGCGAGCGAAAACTTGATCGATATCAACGATGTAGCGACACTCACTGCCACGCAGGCGAGCATCGGCGCGTCTCAGGAACTGCGGTCACGTCCCCGGCGCCGCCTGAGCGCCTCACGGATCGCGACGACTGACGACGGACACTCGATGCCCGGCATCGCATCCGATCTCGCGGTGCACACACGCATTCAGACGTGCCAGGGGGTCGCCGTGACGATCACGAGTTTCGGCGGTGGCGATTGGGACCAGCGGCTGGAAGCACTCTGCGACGAGTCCGAGCCGGCCGCACCGCCCGCTCCCTGACGGCCCCGACGACTCGCCCCTGCTTGTTATAGTGTCGCCTGCATCGTCGTCGATGCGGAGGCGTCATTCCGGCAATCATGAATTTTCAAGGCGAATTTCGTGTGCACGCCCGGCCGGCGGACGTTTACACATTCCTGTGCGACATGCGGCGATTTGCCTTGCTCTTGCCGACGTATGTGTCGCACGTCGATCGCGGCGGCGGTGTTACGGACGTGACCGTCGCCGTCGGTCTCGGCCGGTTCCGCGGCCGCGCGACCGTCCGGTTGCGATTGGTCGGAACCGACGGCCGCGAGCGTGCTCGCTACGTGGGCAACGGCCGCGTCTTCGGCGGCCGTTTCGATCTGCACGCGAACTTCGTCGTCACGCCGTGTGAAGGTGACGCAACCCTGGTCACCTGGGACGGCTCGCTGAATATCTTCGGGCGTCTGCTCGCCAAGGTCGGCGAATTCATTCGGCCGGTCGCAGTCAGGCATATCGATCAGCTGGTCGCCGGCGTGCGGCGGACGCTCTCGCCGCCCCGGGATCAGGCCCTACCATCGCCGTCGAAACCCGTATAAAATCTTTTTTAACAATCACTTACGAGTAAAAGATGACCAACGTACTCGATCTGTTCGACGTCAACTCCATGCTCGACGACGACGAGCGCATCGTCAGGGATGCGGTCGCGCGATTCGTCGACGATCGCATCCTGCCGATCATCGCCGATTGTTTCGAACAGCACCGGTTCCCGGCCGAGCTGGTACCCGAGATCGCGCAACTGGGTTTGCTCGGCAGCACGCTTCAGGGCTACGGCTGCGCCGGACTCAACAGCGTCGCGTACGGCCTGACCTGCCAGGAGCTCGAACGCGGCGACAGTGCCCTGCGCAGTTTCGTCTCGGTGCAGGGCAGCCTCGTAATGTACCCGATCTACACGTTCGGCTCGGACGCTCAAAAGGAACGCTGGTTGCCGTCGTTGGCGGCCGGCGAGTCGATCGGCTGCTTCGGACTGACCGAGGCTCAGGGTGGCTCGGATCCGGCGAATATGACGACGCATGCCCGGCGCGACGGCAGCGACTGGGTCATCAACGGATCAAAGATGTGGATTACGAACGCCGTGATCGCGGACGTCGCCGTGGTCTGGGCCCGGACGGAAGAGGGCGTGCGCGGCTTCCTGGTGGAGAAAGGCACGGCCGGTTTCGAAGCACGCGACATCAAGCACAAGATGTCGCTACGGGCTTCGACGACCGGAGCCCTGTTCCTGGACGACGTCCGGGTGCCGGCGGATGCGATGTTGCCGGGCGCGGCGGGCATGCGTGGCCCGCTCAGCTGCCTGACGCAGGCACGCTACGGCATTTCCTGGGGGGCGATCGGGCCCGCGCAGGCCTGCCTCCGCGAATTGCTCGACTACACCGAAACGCGGTCGATGTTCGGCGCGACGCTGAACAGCAAGCAATCCATCCAGGAGCGGCTGGCTGACATGGCCCGCAGGATCACCGGCGCGCAGCTGATCGCGCTGCGACTCGGGCGCCTGAAGGACGCGGGGGAGCTCGGCGTCGCGCAGGTGTCGCTCGCCAAGTGGAACAACGTACGCATGGCGCTGGACATTACCCGTGACTGCCGCGATATGCTCGGTGGCAGCGGCATCAGCCTCGAGTTCACGCCCATCCGCCACATGCTCAACCTGGAGAGCGTCATCACCTATGAGGGAACCGAGACCATCCATAAACTTGTCGTAGGCAAGGAACTGACGGGCGTTTCCGCGTTCTGAGTCTGTATAGTATTGGGTTGAGCGGTGTGCCGGCTTCCGAAGAAGCAAGAATGAACGAGTCAGTCATCAGATTTGTCGACCAGCAGGGTCCGCGTTTGACGGACAAGCTGCAGCGCCCGCTGCACGACCTGCGCATCTCCGTCATGGATCGCTGCAACTTCCGTTGCCCGTATTGCATGCCGGAAGACAAGTTCCACAAGGAATTCCAGTTCATGCGCAGCGCCGAGCGGCTGTCGTTCGGCGAGATCGTGCGCGTCGCGCAGGTATTCCGGGATCTCGGTGTCCAGAAGTTGCGGATCACCGGCGGGGAGCCATTGCTGCGGCAAAATCTCCCCGACCTGATCGGCGACCTGAATCGTATCGACGGCATAGACGACCTCGCCCTGACGACGAACGGGATTCTGCTGGGCGCGCAGGCCGCGGCACTAAAGGCCGCCGGCATGGACCGCGTGACCGTCAGCCTCGACTCGCTGGACGACGACGTCTTCGCGACAATGAGCGGCAATCGAGGCAACCAGCAGCGCGTGCTCGATGGCATCCAGGAAGCAATCGATGCCGGGCTCACGCCGATCAAGGTCAATACCGTCGTCAAGCGTGGCATCAATGAGCACACCGTGCTGGATCTGCTCGATTACTTCCGTGGCACCGGCGTGATCGTTCGGTTTATCGAGTTCATGGACGTCGGCACGATCAATCATTGGCGCTACTCCGATACCGTGCCGGCGCGAGAACTCGCGGAGATGATCGACGCGCGCTGGCCGCTCGAGCCGCTCGACCGCAACTATCATGGCGAGGTCGCGAGCCGCTATACGTTCCGTGACGGCGCCGGCGAGATCGGGTTCATCCAGTCGGTGACGAAGCCCTTCTGCGGCGATTGCACGCGTGCGCGACTGTCGTCCGACGGCAAACTGTTCACCTGCCTGTTCGCAGATCATGGCGTCGATCTTCGGGAACCACTGCGGGCAGGCGTCAGCGATGAAGAGTTGCTGGCCCTGGTGCAGGACACGTGGCGCAAGCGCGAAGATCGCTACAGCGAGGTGCGCCGGGAAGCCACCGGGCAGTCCGCCGACAAGGTCGAGATGTACTACATCGGTGGCTGAATGAAGGGCGGATCCTGGGTTATCGTTCCGATCAAGGACTTCGCATCGGCCAAGTCCCGACTAACGGACATATTGACCGGCGAGCGCCGCGAGGTGCTCGCGTGCACGATGGCGCGGGACGTGCTCCGCGCGCTGGTGCGGGCCCCATCCGTCGATGGCGTCATCGTCATGGGGCAGGGGGTCGAACAGGAGCAACTGGCACAGGAATTCGGCTGCGAGTTCGCGATCGACGAGAACGGTGCCGGTCTCAACGGCAACCTCCAGCGCCTCGCGACCCGGCTCGCCGCTCGCGGCGCCGAATCGTTGCTGATCGTCCCCGGCGACCTGCCCGGGCTCAAGGTCGAAGATATAGAACGTGTGCTGGGTGACCGTGACACCGACGTGACGATCTATCGCGCCCGGCGGGACGGGGGCACCAACGGATTGCTCGTCTCGCCGCCGGACGGCGTCGCGTTTCATTTCGGCGTTGACAGCGCCGCTCGTCATGAAGAAGCCTCGCTTGAATCGGGCCTGACCGCTCGCATCTTCGACGACGACGCGTTCGCGCGAGACATCGATACGCCCGATGACCTGCGGGCATTGCTCGCGCAGTCGCCCGCTTGCGAAACGGTCGAATACCTGCAGCGAATCGGCATCGCGCTTACGGAGACCGATGGTTTGCAGCGACAACTCCCGGGTAAGGATGAGCTGATCGAACTCGGCGAACGATTCGACCTTGCGGCGCTGATGGAATCAGCGGCCGCCATTCGCGATCGGGGTTTCGACGACGTAGTAACGTATTCCCCGAAAGTCTTTATTCCGTTGACCGAATTGTGTCGTGACGTCTGCCACTACTGCACGTATGCGAAGACTCCGCGCCGCGTGGAGCAGGTGTACATGACCCCCGAGCAGGTGCTCAACGTCGCCCGGGCAGGCCGGGATGCCGGCTGCCGCGAAGCGTTGTTCACGCTGGGTGACAAACCCGAGCTGCGCTACCGGGCGGCCCGCGAAGCGCTCGAGCAACGCGGTTATTCCAGTACCCTCGAGTACGTGGCCGCGATGGCGGAGCTGGTCCGGCGCGAGACGGGTTTGTTGCCGCATATCAACATGGGGATTCTGTCGTCGACCGATTACGCTCGGCTGAGGCCGCTCGCGCCATCGATGGGGTTGATGCTCGAGTCGTCGGCGCAGCGACTGTGCGAACGCGGCGGCCCTCACTACGGATCGCCGGACAAACAACCGGCCGTCCGTCTGGAGAGTATTCGCCAGGCCGGCGAGGCGCGGGTGCCGTTTACGACCGGCATCCTGATCGGCATCGGCGAGTCTCGCGAGGAACGCATCGACAGCCTGCTCGAATTGCGCTCGCTGCACGAACGGTATGGGCATATCCAGGAAATCATCATCCAGAATTTCGTTCCCAAGCCGGGCACGAAGATGGCCGGCGTGCCCGCCGTGACGCGTGAAGAGTTGTTATGGACGATCGCGATCGCGCGGCATGCATTCGGGCCGCATGTGAGTCTCCAGGCGCCGCCGAATCTGAATGCTGACAACACCGACGAGTTGATCTCGGCGGGAATCAACGACTGGGGCGGCGTGTCGCCGGTGACGCCCGACTACGTCAACCCGGAATCGCCATGGCCGCACCTGCGGACGCTGCGCGAGTCGACGGCGCGGGCGGGCAAGTGCCTGGCGCCGCGCCTGACCGTGTATCCACGCTACGTCGACGCGCGCGACCGCTGGATCGATCCGGCACTGCGACGCGACGTGC
>CAZISL010000183.1:0-4601 GCA_964541975.1 uncultured Chromatiaceae bacterium
CGCAGCAAAGAATATGTGGACCTGGTGCGCCTGCAGCACGTCCACGGACGCGATCATCGGGCCGATCTCGACCCGCGCCAGGGCCTCCTCCCAGGTTTCTCGCGCAGCAGCGGCCGGCAGCGATTCGTCCAGTTCCATGAAACCGGCGGGCACCGTCCAGAACCCGTAGCGCGGCTCGATGGCGCGTTTACATAAGAGAATCCTGCCGTCGTGCTCCGGAACGCAGCCCGCAACGATGCGCGGATTTTCGTAGTGAATCGTCTTGCAGCTCATGCACACGTAGCGAGGCCGGTTGTCGCCTTCCGGTATCGAGAGAGCCACGGTCTGACCGCATTTATTGCAATATTTCATGGGCTGGGTGCCTGCCGGTCGACCGGCAGGCTCTCAGATCGGGTCAATTAGATCGAACAATAAGGGTAGCAAATCCTTCCATTTACTTTGCGCTCTGTTATAGTGCCGCCCGTCTTGGCGCCCTTCGGTCGGTGCCAACCCCTCCGGCTACGCATTTTGCATGGCCCGAGCCTTACAGAATTTCCAGCCTGGACCGAACCGCGCGCGGCAATGCCCCGCAGTCGGGTCGGGCGATCCTGGAGCATTTACATGTTATTTAATCAACTCGGCCTGTCGGCCGAACTGCTGCGTGCAGTCGATGCGCAAGGCTATACCGAAGCCACGCCGATTCAGCAGCAGTCTATTCCCTTAATTCTCGAAGGCCGCGATGTGCTGGCCGGCGCCCAGACGGGTACCGGCAAGACCGCGGGCTTCACGCTGCCGCTATTGCAGCAGCTGCAGACCGCCGAATCCGGACGCAAACGGCGCGTGCGCGTGCTGGTCCTGACGCCGACGCGTGAGCTGGCGGCACAAGTGGCCGAGAGCGTGCGCACGTATGGTCAGCACCTTCCGTTCGGGACCGCCGTAATATTCGGCGGCGTCAGTATTAACCCGCAGATCGACAAACTGCGCCGGGGCGTAGACATCGTCGTTGCGACACCGGGCCGATTACTCGATCACGTTCAGCGGGGCACCATCGATTTGTCCGGCGTCGACAAGCTCGTGCTCGACGAGGCGGACCGTATGCTCGACATGGGTTTCATCCGCGACATTCGCAAGATCATCCGCGCACTGCCGGAGCAGCGACAGACGCTGCTGTTCTCGGCGACGTTCTCGAAAGACATCCGCCGACTGGCGAAAGACTTCCTGATTTCCCCGGCGGAGATCCAGGTCGCGCAGGAGAACACGACGGCTGATCGCGTGCGGCAGGTCGTTCATCCGGTCGACCGACGACGCAAACGTGAACTTCTGTCACACCGTATCGGTGCCGGCGACTGGCGCCAGGTGCTGGTCTTCACGCGAACCAAGCACGGTGCGAATCGACTGGCGGAGCAGCTGACGGACGATGGCCTGAAGGCGGTCGCGATTCACGGCAACAAGTCCCAGGGTGCGCGCACGCGAGCGCTGGCGGACTTTAAAGCGGGCTCGGTTCGTGTACTCGTCGCCACCGACATCGCTGCGCGCGGCCTCGACATTAACCGGCTGCCGCACGTGATCAACTACGAATTGCCGTCAACGCCGGAAGACTACGTGCATCGCATCGGACGCACGGCGCGCGCGGGCCGGGAGGGTGAGGCCATCTCGCTGGTGTGCATCGACGAGCACAAACTGTTGCGCGATATTGAGCGACTTCTGAATCGCGAGATCGAGAAAGAGGTCATCCCGGGCTACGAGCCGGACCCTCGCATCCCGGCGGTGCCGATCAAGAATGGTCGTTCGCAGCGTGCAAATGGGCGTGGCGCCGGACCGCGTCGCGACACCAAGCCTGGTGGGCCGCCGCCGCGCAACGGCCAGCGCAAGCGAACCGGCGGGCGCCGACGCCGCGCCAGCTGAAGAGGCCGGCGCAAGATTCAATTCATACCCGATCAACATCTGACCGATATAAATGATTAACGTAGACAAACTCCGCAACATCGCGATCATTGCGCATGTCGATCACGGCAAGACGACGCTCGTCAATCAGCTCCTCAATCAGTCCGCCACGCTTGGCGAACGCGAAGAATTGCCCGATCGAGCGATGGACTCGAACGATCTCGAGCGCGAACGCGGCATCACGATCCTGTCGAAGAACACGGCGATCAACTGGCGCGACTGGCGCATCAATATCGTCGATACGCCCGGACACGCCGACTTCGGCGGTGAGGTCGAGCGCGTGCTGTCGATGGTCGACAGCGTGTTGCTGCTCGTCGATGCGGTCGAGGGGCCGATGCCGCAGACACGCTTCGTGACACAGAAGGCATTCGCTTGTGGCTTCACGCCGGTCGTCGTCATCAACAAGGTCGACCGCGACGGCGCGCGGCCGGACTGGGTGCTCGATCAGACGTTCGATCTGTTCGACCGGCTCGGCGCGACCGACGAGCAGCTCGATTTCCCGGTGATCTATGCCTCGGCGCTGGACGGTTATGCCGGCACCGAGTCGGACGTGCGGTCCGGCGACATGACGCCGTTGTTCGAAGCAATCGTCGAGAACGTACGTCCACCCGACGTCGATCTCGGCGGGCCGCTGCAGTTGCAGGTGTCCAGCCTCGACTACGATTCATACGTCGGTGTGCTCGGCATCGGTCGCGTGACGCGCGGAACCGTGACGGAGAACACCGCGGTCAAGGTCGTCGGCGCCGACGGCGGCGTTCGCAACGGCCGCGTGAATGAACTGTTCGGATTCCATGGTCTCGAACGGCGGCGGGTCACCGAGGCAGGTGCCGGCGACATCGTCGTGTTCAGCGGCATCGAGGAACTACATATATCCGATACGATCTGCGATCGAGAACACCCTGAAGTGCTGCCGGCGTTATCGGTCGATGAGCCGACGATCACGATGACGTTTCAGGTCAACAAGTCGCCGTTCTCCGGACGCGACGGCAAGTTCCTGACGAGCCGCCAGATCGGCGAGAGGCTCGAGCGTGAGCTCAAGCACAACGTCGCGCTGCGCGTCGAGGAGACCGATGACCCCGACAAGTTCCGCGTCTCCGGTCGTGGCGAGCTGCACCTGTCGATCCTGATCGAGAATATGCGCCGCGAGGGCTACGAGCTGGCCGTTTCGCGACCCGAGGTGATCGAGAAGGAGATCGACGGACAGCTGTGTGAGCCGTGGGAGCAACTCACGGTCGATTTCGCCGAGGACTCCCAGGGCGGCGTCATGAGCCGCCTCGCCGAGCGTAAGGGCGAACTGCTGGACATGCGGCCGGACGGTAAGGGGAGGGTACGCCTCGAATATCGCATCCCGTCGCGCGGCCTGATTGGATTCCGCACGGAGTACCTGACGACGACCGCCGGGACGGGCCTGATCTATCACGTGTTCGACGGCTACGACCGGAGGGTGCCTGCGGCGATCGGCCAACGCCACAACGGCGTCCTCGTGTCCAAGGAAACCGGTAAGGCACTCGCATACTCATTATTTAATTTGCAGGATCGGGGCAGGTTGTTCCTGGGCCACGGACAGGAAGTTTACGAAGGCATGCTGGTCGGCATCCACAGCCGCGGCAACGACCTGGTCGTCAACCCGACCAAGGCCAAGCAGCTGACGAACATCCGCACCGTCCTGGCGGACGAGAGCCTGACGCTGACGCCGCCGATACGCTTCTCGCTGGAAGAGGCGCTCGAGTTCATTGACGACGACGAGCTCGTCGAGGTCACGCCGACGAGTATTCGTCTGCGCAAGAAGACGCTGTCTGAATCGGATCGGAAGCGCGCGTCACGCAAGAGCGCGTGATCGCTCGAGCCCGAGGCGGGTGACTAACCGGCCTTGTCGAGGCGCTGCAGGACGTCCAGCGAATCGTATGCGCGTTCCGTCGCGATACCGATTGAATCGCTGACATCCGCCGTCAAATCCATCAGGACGTTTTCCATTGCCTGAAGCAGGACGGCACGTTCGGTCTGCAACTGGTCGATGACGGTCTCGTGCAGATCGCACGGCGTGATGGCGCGTGGTCCCATTCGTGAGCGGAGGTGCTGAAGTTCGTGGAGGGCCTCGTCGCGCTCCACGGAGACGCGCGCCAGGTCCTTCTTCATCTGGTGCCTGACGCCCTGCAGGTACTGCAGTTTCGCGTACGCCGCGTCGAGGTGCTTCTTGAACCTGAGCGAATCATTTTTCGGTTTTTCGGCCTCGCGAATTCGGTCCGCGAGCATTTCGACGCGTTTGGGATCCATATTATTGGAGTTTTCCTTAGGATTGACGCGATACGGGAGTAGCCGCCGGGAATGCTAGCAGAACAGCGAATGCTTCTAAAGTGAATGTAAATCCTGCTTCACGGCAAGTGAACTATGCGGGTTTACGAACGATTTCGTCCAGCCGCTGGTGCGATTACGACCGGGCTTACTTGCCGAAATCCTTCTTCCATAACAAATAGCAGATTGTTGCTTGATAACGTCTCTTTGGCCAAAGGCCAAAGTCAACGAGAGCCCAAACGGGTACCAAAAAAAAAGCAGGCATTAGCCTGCATTTTTTTGGTGCCCGGGGCGAGACTTGAACTCGCACGTCCGTTAAGACAATGGATTTTGAATCCACCGCGTCTACCAATTCCGCCACCCGGGCGCGGGTTCGCGAGGATCGC
>CAZISL010000184.1:0-19652 GCA_964541975.1 uncultured Chromatiaceae bacterium
CTCGATTGGTGAGGGGGTGGGGACGATGTCTAAACCAGTCCGTACCTGATGGTCGGAAGCGAGTCGGAGTCCCTCCCACCCCGGCACCCCCCATCATGCCAATGGTGGGTACCTTGGCAACATACAAGCGAGTCGCAAATTCGCCCCGCGCTGGCCGGCGGATTACGACCGCAATCCAGATCCCACGCCACCGCCAACACGTTCAAATTTGCGCCGGTAAACGAATTTCCGCCCCTGCGACTCACCCGGCTTTGGCTTGCCGCCAGCCGCCGGCCACGATCCGGGCTTGAATTCGCCCCCCCACATCCCCATATTCCCCCGGCTCGCCAGTAAAGAGCCCCCGGGCCGCGCACCCCCGCGGCGGACGTCTTGTGTGATGAAGATGAAAGGCCAGTTATGACGACAGCAACAGCACCCGAACAAGAGACCCTTGGTTTTCAGGCGGAGGTCAAGCAACTCCTGCACCTGATGATCCATTCCCTGTACAGCAACCGCGAGATTTTTCTCCGGGAACTGATCTCCAACGCATCGGACGCGGCTGACAAGCTGCGGTTCGAGGCTATCGCCGATGAGTCGCTGCTGGAGAATCAGCCGGAGTTATCTATTCGCGTCGAATTCGACAGCGATGCCCGGACGATCAGCATCACTGACAACGGCATCGGCATGAGTCGCGACGAAGTCGTGCAGCAGCTCGGTACGATCGCGCGATCTGGAACTGCCGAATATGTGAAGGCCCTGTCATCGGATTCCAAGAAGGACGCCAACCTGATCGGGCAGTTCGGCGTCGGGTTCTATTCGTCCTTCATCGTCGCCGATAAGGTCGAGGTATTCACGCGGCGTGCGGGTCTGCCGGCGGACGCCGGCGTTCACTGGACGTCGGATGGCGAGGGCGAGTTCACCGTCGAGTCGATCGAGCGTCCCGAGCGCGGCACTGGGGTGCGCCTGCACCTCCGTGAGGATGCGGCGGAGTTCGCCGATGACTTCCGGCTGCGCAACCTTATCCGCAAGTATTCGGACCATATCGCATTCCCCGTCATCATGGCGGCGCCGGCGGCCCCGGCCGAGGAAGGTGAAGAAGCCGAGGCGCCGGGCGACGAGACCGTCAACACCGCGAAAGCCCTGTGGACCCGACCGCGCACTGACATCAGCGACGAGGAATACCAGGAGTTTTATCGGCATATCTCGCATGATTTTCAGGACGCTCTGCAGTGGAGCCACAACAAGGTCGAGGGCAAGCGCGAGTACACGAGCCTGCTGTACCTGCCGAAGCAGCCGCCGTATGACCTCTGGAATCGCGAGTCGCCACGTGGGCTGAAGTTGTATGTGCAGCGCGTATTCATCATGGACGACGCGGAGCAGTTCCTGCCGTTGTACCTGCGTTTCGTGCGGGGCGTCGTCGATTCGAACGACCTTTCACTGAACGTCTCGCGTGAGTTGTTGCAGCAGGACGAGACGGTTGACGCGATTCGCAGCGCGCTGACGAAGCGGGTGCTCGACATGCTCGCCAAGCTGTCGAAGGACGACCCCGATCAGTACCAGTCGTTCTGGAATGAGTTCGGTCGGGTGCTGAAGGAAGGGCCGGCCGAGGATTTCACGAACAAGGACAAAATCGCCGCACTGTTGCGTTTCGCGACGACACATACCGGCGAGGCAGCCCAGAATCAGTCGCTGGCCGACTACATCGGGCGCAAGCAGGAAGGGCAGGACAAGATCTACTTCATCACGGCCGATACGTTCCGTGCCGCGAGCTCGAGCCCGCAGCTGGAGGTATTCCGGGAGCGGGGCATCGAGGTATTGCTGCTGTTGGATCCGATCGACGAGTGGCTCGTGGGTCAGCTGCGTGAGCACGAGGGCATGGAATTCCGCGATGTTCGCCGCGGTGAGCTCGATCTCGGCGATGCGGGCGAGGAAGACAAGGGCGACGACAAGGACACCGACGACAGCGAGCACAAAGCGTTCATCGACCGCTTGCGTGAGCGACTCAAGGACGAAGTCGAGGACGTCCGGGTTACGGATCGTTTGACCGAGTCGCCCGCCTGCCTGGCCATCGGCGAGTTCGACATGGGTACCCAGATGCGCCGGATCATGGAAGCGTCCGGGCAGAAAGTGCCCGACAGCAAGCCGGTGTTCGAGATCAATATCGAGCACCCGCTGATCACGAGGCTCGAGGGCGAGACCGACGAGCAGCGCTTCGGCGACCTGGCTGGCGTGTTATTTGATCAGGCGCGACTGGCTGAGGGTCAGCAGTTGGAAGATCCGGGATCCTATGTCTCGCGGCTCAACCGGCTGTTGCTCGAACTGAGTGAGTAGGTTTCGATTTGACCGCTCCGGCAGTCGGCACCGTCTGATCTACCCCTGTTCGAGGAACTCGATCAGGCGCTGCAGTTCGGCGGCCGGAAGTCGCTGCGGGATCTGCCCCGCCGTCGGATGATTGCGGATGGCCGAGCGAAGTCCGTCCGGCGATAGCGCGCGGATGTCGTCCAGCGACGGGCCGCGGCCCAGCTCGCCGTGACAGGCGCTGCAATTGGTTTCGAAGAGCGAAGCGCCGTCGGCACGACGTGCAGATTGCCCGTCGTTGTCGCGGTCCGGCGCGCACGCCGACAGCAGACCCAGGAAAGCGCTTGCAATCAGGACGGATCGAGCAGCAGGGCAATTAAACGTCATTAACTATCTCCGACGGATCGTTCGAGTTGGCCGTAGACTTCAAATTATTCCCGTTATCGGCGCAGACTACCAGCATCGTGGGTATTCGCCCGGGAACGCAGCCGTCCGCCGGCTGTCGAAACCCCGGACGACAAATTCCCGCTAGAATCGGGAGCAACAGATGAGGACACGGGGGTACGTGACATGAGCAAGAAGAAAGACGTTTCGGTCGAAGCATTACGTGCCCGGCTTTCGCCCGAGGCGTTTCACATTACGCAGCAGAAAGGCACCGAGCCGGCTTTTACGGGCGAGTATAACGACTGCAAGCAGGCGGGCACCTATGAATGCGCATGTTGCGGAGCGCCACTGTTCAAGTCATCGACGAAATACGATTCCGGTTCCGGCTGGCCAAGTTTCTGGGAGCCGATCGATGGGGCTTCGGTCAGGGTCGATAAGGATACGAGCCATGGAATGGTGCGAGAGGAAGTCGTCTGCGGAGAATGCGGTGCGCATCTCGGCCACGTATTTCCGGATGGCCCGCAGCCGACCGGCCAGCGCTATTGCATCAATTCGGCTTCCCTCGACCTCGACGAAGAGTAGCGACGACCACCGGGGTCAGACCGGGGTCAGATCTTTAGATCTGACCCCTCGCCATAGATCGGCTTCCGGTCATCGAAGAAATTCGCGCACCCAGCGCTTCCGTCATCGAACGAATTCGCGCGCCCAGCGCGTGACGTCATCCCTTAACCGCGGGATTCAACGTGTAAGTCCCGACGATGCGCGCTTCCGCCAGCACATGCCCCTCGACTGCCTTCACGATGTCGGCAACGCTGAAATTGGCGTTGACGTCGCAACGCTTCACATCGAGCGCGTACAGGATGAAATGATAATGATGCAGGCGCTCGTCGTTCCAGGGCGGGCACGGTCCGTCGTAACCGAAATACTCTCCGCCCATGTCGGGATCGCCGGCGAGGAATCCCGAGTAGTCGTTCAATGCCTGGCGGGTTCCGGGCGGCCCGGGTGGGTTCTGCTTGCCGCCTGCCACGACGCCACGTGAGCACTCGCCTTCGGCCAGCCGGCCGTCTTCCGCGGGCAGGTCGACGAGCCCCCAGTGACCGAAATCCGCGCGCGGCAGATCGTAGGGAATGGTGGCGCCTTCCTTGTTGACGTCGTCGCCGACGGAGGGCACGTCGACATCGATACACACCAGGACGAGCGACTTCGCGTCCGCGGGTACCCCGGACCACGCCAGTTGCGGGCTCAGGTTTTCGCCCAGCTGCATGGGCGCGTCGGTCGCGGCAATGCCGAAGGCGCAGCGCGCGGGAATCGGCTTTTCGTTGTCGATGGATGTCGAGGTCAGGAGCATGTAGCGGTCCTCCGGTTAGTTATGTCTCTGTCTATTCCAGTTCTTTCAGGGTGTCGCGGAAGCGTTCGATGGCCCAGTCGACGGTTTGCGCGTCGATAATCAGCGGCGGTGCAACCCGGACGACGGTCTCGTGTGTTTCCTTCGTCAGGATGCCGCGATCCAGCAGGCGTTCGCAGACGGTGCGTGCGGTCGTCGCGCGTGGATCGATGTCGACGCCGATTAACAGTCCGCGGCCGCGGATGTCCGTGATCAATGGTGAGCCGATATTGCGTAACCCGTCTATGAGCCGCTCGCCCATTGCGGCGCTGTTGGCGGCCAGGTCCTCGTCGACCAGTATGTTCAGGGCTTCGAGCCCGATCGCCGCAGCGAGCGGATTGCCACCGAACGTGCTGCCGTGATCGCCCGGCGTCAACAGGCCGAGTACGTCGCTTCGCGTCAGCAGCATCGACACCGGGTATAGCCCACCGCCGAGAGCCTTCCCGAGCAGCAGGCCGTCGGGCTTGACGCCGTCGCGTTCGCACGCGAGCAGTTTGCCGGTGCGTCCGAGGCCGGTCTGGATCTCGTCACAGATCAGCAGCACGTTGTTGCGACGACAAATATCCGCGCACTCGGCGAGGTAGCCGTTCGGCGGGACGATAATGCCGCCTTCTCCCTGGATCGGTTCGACGAAGAAGGCCGCCGTTTCCGGCGTGATCGCCGCCTCGAGGGCTGCCGTATCGCCGAAGTCGATCAGCTCGAATCCGGGCGTCAGCGGGCCGAAATGATGGCGGTATTGAGGTTCCGACGACATCGAGATGGCCGTGGTCGTGCGGCCGTGGAAGTTACCGCGGCAAGCGATAATCTGCGCCTCGTCGTTGGCGACGCCCTTAACTTCGTACGCCCACTTGCGGGCAATCTTGATAGCCGTCTCGACGGCCTCGACGCCAGCGTTCATCGGCAGCGCCTTGTCCATGCCGGTGAGCCGGCACGCCGTTTCCAGGAAAGGCGCCAGCCTGTCCGTGTGGAACGCGCGCGAGACGATGGCGACGCGGCTGGCCTGATCGTGCATGGCCGCGACGAGTCGCGGATGCGCGTGTCCGTGGCTGACGGCGGAATAGGCGCTAAGCATGTCGAGGTAGCGCCGTCCCTCCATGTCCCAGACGTGACAGCCCTTGCCACGCGTCAGTATCACCGGCAGCGGCAGGTAGTTATTCGCCCCATAGAGCGTCTCTGCATCGATGATGTCGGTTGCGCTGCGTTCGTTCATGCTCGCTATTATGACATCGGTGCGGATGTCCGGCTGCGGGCAAACGTTTAGAATGCGCCGAAGTTCGAGAAAATAACTGAGGAGGAAAGCTGGCTGTGAGAGCGGGGACACCAATCAGGGATTCGCTGACGATCACCGGGCCGGCGGGCGAGCTCGAGGCGCTGGTCGAAACACCGAAAGGCGATGTGCGCCCGTACGTCGCCGTCATCTGCCACCCCCACCCGCAATATCACGGCACGATGCTGAACAAGGTCGTGCATACGCTGTCGCGCGCCATGAACGACTTGCATGTGCCGGTCGCCCGATTTAATTTCCGTGGCGTCGGCGCGAGTGAAGGCGAGTACGCGGAGGGGATCGGCGAGACCCAGGATGCACTAGCCGTCGCCGCGTGGATGCGTCATCGGTACCCGGACGCGCGCCTCATCCTGCTGGGTTTCTCCTTCGGCGGCATGGTGGCCTGCCGGGCCGCGCTGGATACCCATCCGGCACACCTGATCACAGTCGCACCGGCCGTATCACGCCTCGCGGGCATATTGGGCGGGGGTCAGCCTGACTGTCCCTGGCTGATCGTCCAGGGGGATGCCGACGAGGTCGTGGAGTGCGCCGAGGTCGTGGAGTGGTTCAACACCCTCGCGCCTGGACCCGAGCTCACGGTGTTACCCGACGTCGATCATTTCTTCCACGGTCGATTGACGCTGTTGCGCAAGACGGTCGTAGATTATTTCGATGCCCACTGGAGCGACGCATGATCGACCAGCTGCTCAAATTCCTGGGGCGCACCGACGATCTCGAGGAGGAGTTGTGTGTCGAGGAGCGCATCAAGCACGCAACCGCCGTTCTGCTCGTGGAAATTGCGCGCGCGGATCATGACCTGAGCGACGCGGAGATGATCAAGATCCGTGACGAGCTGTGTATCGCATTCGACGTCGATGGCGGTGAAGCCTCGATGCTGGTGGAGCGCGCGCACGTCGCGGTCGAGGAAGCCGTGTCGTTGCACGAATTCACCCGCATATTGCATGCGGAGATGAGTTACGCCGAGAAGGAATCGGTTATCCAGATGTTGTGGAAGATCGCACTCGTCGACTTCGATCTGGACAAGTACGAGGATTACATGATCGCCAAGATCGCGGATCTGCTATACATCGCGCGCGGCGACGTCATGCGCCTAAAGCAGCGCGTCGTCGAGTCGTTATCCGATCAGGACCGATCCTAGTTAGCGGAGACTAGTCCGCGAAGAACTGCCTCGAGAATCGCACTGAGAACCGGCTGGTCTCGTTGATCGGCGTCGCGTCGATGTTGAACACGAGTGTCTCGCCATTGGCGACAGCGACGTCGCCTATGTAGTAGACGGCATCACCCTCGGTGACCTGGCGCAGAGTCAGGTTCTTCAGCTGTCCCGTCAGGTTGTTCGCGGTGGCGCTGACGCTGCCCGCGACAGACTGGCCGATCGTGTCTTCGACCTTCCTGATGATCGATACATTCAGCATTGCACGATTCTTGCTGCGCGTGATGTTGTAGGCGCGCGCGACCTCGGGCTGCAACTGGTCGGTCGAGATCGCGTTGAAGTGGATGACGTAGTCGCCGAAGTCCTTCATCGACGCGTTCGGCGGCTCCGCCGGCGGGCCGCTGCTCGTGGTCTGAATCGTGGACTCATCGCCGCCACAGGCCGCGAGGATCAGCGCGGTTGCCGCGATAGCCAGGAGTGCTCGAATCTTATGCATGTTCTTGTCCCACCACGTTTCGGAGCTGCATAAACTATAAACCACCGGTGTCCTGATGTCTTTCCCGTGGCGGCGCGGCGTACTCGGGGTGCCGCCGCGGCGGGTGGTTATTGACGGTCGCGCCAATGCGAAACACCTTTTCCCGTGTCGCTACAGGAATTGCCCAAGCGAGAAACAACCCATCGTGCTGGCGACGCGGCCGATCGGTAGCAGCATCGTTACGGCCTGAAGACCGATTAGCGTAAACAGTGCAGACAGGTCCAGGCCAGCAATCGGTGGGATTAATCGGCGTACCGGTCGCAACACGGGTTCTGCGATCGAGGACAATAACGCGGCGGCAGGATTGTAGGTCCCGGGGCTGACCCAGCTGAGAATCACGTAGATCAGAATGATGAAAAGGTAAACGCGCAGCGCGAGATAAACCGTTCGCAGGATCGTCAGCGATAGGATCTGCAGGATCATCGGTTCGCCGGCACAGGTCATGCTGACAAGGACGATCGTGACGATCAGCTCCAGCAGCAGCACGACGATCAGGCTCGCGGTATCGAGGTTACCGATCGCGGGGACGAACCGCCGCAGCGGAATCACGAGCGGATTGGTCACGCGCAGGATGAACTGGGTTAGCGGGTTGCGAAAATCGGCGCGCACCCATTGCATGATCATGCGCAAGATGAACGTGATGATGTAGAGATCGATCAGCGTCCGGCCGATAAAGATCAGAGCATCTTGCATAGCGTGACTCGGTACTCGGGTTGAATCAGTCGTCGTTGCCGGCCGACATCTGGGCGCCGAGTTCGATCGAGCGATCCCGTGCGGCCCGCAAGGCGCGGTCGACGATATCACGGATTCCTTCCTGCTCGAACGTTGCCAGCGCGGCGGCGGTGGTGCCACCCTTGGACGTCACGCTCTCCCGCAGCTTCGCCAGGCCGAGATCCGACTCGACAGCGACGCGGCCCGCGCCGAAGGCGGTTTGCCGCGCCAGTACCGCAGCGAGTTGCGGCGACAGGCCCATGTCCCGCGCCGCGGCCTCCATCAACTCCATCAGCAGGTAGAAGTATGCCGGGCCGCTGCCGGAAACGGCGGTGACGGCGTCCATCAGGCCTTCGTCATCGATCCATTCCGTGCGCCCGGTTGCTTCGGCAACGTACTGTGCCAGATCGCGCTGCTCCCCGGTGGTTTCCGGGGTCGCCGTTAGCACCGCCATCCCGGCCCCGACCAGCGCGGGTTGATTCGGCATGACCCGCACGATTGATCGCGTCGGTGCGAGCAAATCGAGCAGAGAATCCAGTTTCACGCCGGCCGCGATCGATATCACCAGTTGCTGGTCCGGACGGTCCGCATTCCCCAAAGGTCGCAATACATCTTCGATCAGCTGCGGTTTGACCGCGATTACCAGCACGTCGGCGACTGCAAGCGTGGCCGCATTGTCGCCACCCGTTACGATGCCGGGATTGAGTTCCTCGAAGCGCTGCAACTGCGTATCGCTCGGGTCGGAGACGTGGACACACGCGGCGGAGTGTCCCGCCTGCAGCAATCCGCCAACGATGGCGTAGGCCATATTGCCGCCGCCGATGAAGCCAATTCTGGTTTGTGCCGTGGTCATGCCGTCTGCTTGCCGCCGTCGTATGTTCTGGGTCCGAAGATATCCGTGCCGATGCGCACCATCGTGCTGCCTTCCATTATCGCCGCTTCGAGGTCGCCGGACATACCCATCGAGAGCGTATCGCCAGCGTGACCCGCCTTGTTCAGATCCGTCAGCAATTCTCGCGTTCGCGCGAATTCCCGGCGAATCGCATCGGTTGACTGACCCGGCAAAGGCATGATCATCAGGCCCCGAAACCGGATGTGCGGCAGCTGTTCGATCAATTCGGCCAGCGCCGCGACGTCGGCGGCGTCGATTCCTGCGCGTTCGGGCGCGTCGGTCGCGCGGACCTGGATGCAGGCCTGCAGATCGCCGGCCTCGGCTGGACGCCTCGCGGACAGGCGCCGGGCGACTTTAGCGCTCGGCACGGTGTGCACCCAGTCGAAATACTCCGCGATGGGTGCGGCCTTGTTCGACTGGATCGGGCCGATATAGTGCCATTCGGCCGGCGCGTCGATCGCGGCGATCTTCGGCAGAGCCTCCTGGACGTAGTTCTCGCCGAAACGGGTCAGGCCCGCCGCAACCGCCTCGAGGATGGCTGATGGAGTGTGCTTCTTGCTGACGGCGACGATCCGGACGCTCTGGGGGTCCCGTCCTGAGCGCTCTGCCGCATTTTCGACACGTCCCCGAACGCGCTCTATTTGTTCCGTGATTCGCGTCACGATCCGTGTTCTCCGGGTCCGTATACTATGTTCCAACGCTCGTTCCCTTATGGTAAATCATGACGTACCGTGGGCGAGCAAACTATTGATTTGGGGAGATAAATGGCTGTCGATATTGCTCAGTTACTGACGTTTTCCGTTAAGAACAACGCGTCCGACCTGCATCTCTCGGCGGGGGTGCCGCCGATGATTCGCGTCGACGGCGACGTCAAGCGCGTCAATATGCCCGAGCTGTCGCACAAAGAAGTGCACAGCATGATATATGACATCATGAACGACAGGCAGCGGAAGGACTTCGAAGAGTTCTTCGAGACTGACTTCTCGTTCGAGATTCCGAAGCTGGCGCGTTTCCGCGTCAACGCTTTCAACCATGCCCGCGGCGCCGGCGCCGTGTTCCGAACGATTCCTTCGGAGATCCTGACGCTCGAGGACCTGATGGCCCCCGCGATTTTCAAGGATATCTCGATGTATCCGCGCGGTATCGTACTCGTGACCGGGCCGACCGGTTCGGGTAAGTCGACGACACTGGCCGCGATGGTCGACTACATCAACGACAACAAGCCGGATCACATCCTGACGATCGAGGATCCGATCGAGTTCGTGCACCAGTGCAAACGCTCGCTGATCAACCAGCGCGAGGTCCATCGCGACACGCTCGGCTTCGCCGAAGCATTGCGTTCTGCCCTGCGTGAAGATCCGGACGTCGTACTCGTCGGTGAGATGCGCGACCTCGAGACGATTCGCCTGGCCCTGACGGCGGCCGAGACGGGTCACCTCGTGTTCGGCACGCTGCATACGAGTTCGGCCGCCAAGACCATCGACCGCGTGGTCGACGTGTTCCCGGCGGCCGAGAAGGAAATGGTTCGGTCCATGTTGTCCGAGTCGTTGCGTGCCGTCATCTCGCAGACGCTGTTGAAGCGCACCGGTGGCGGTCGCGTTGCCGCGCACGAAATCATGATTGGCAACGCGGCCATTCGTAACCTGATTCGTGAGGGCAAGATCGCGCAGATGTACTCGGCGATCCAGACCGGCCAGGCGGCGGGTATGCAGACGCTCGACCAGAACCTGCAGGAATTGTTGACGCGGGGTGTCATCTCCAAGGAAGAGGCGCGCTTCAAGGCCGCCATCAAGGAGAACTTCTAGATCCGGCCTGACCTGCCAGCTCGATCGAGCGTGACACGGAAAGTCGGAGCACTAACGAGGGAATTTGAATGGAGCGCGATCAAGCAACACGATTGATGCAGGGCCTGCTGAAGAAGATGGTCGACAAGGGCGGCTCGGACCTCTTCATCACCGCGGGATTCCCGCCGGCCATCAAGGTCGACGGCGAGATCCACCGCGCGAGCGAGCAGGAACTCACCAAGGAGCAGAGTGCGATAATCGTTCGTTCAATCATGAACGACAAGCAGGCGCGCGAATTCGACGCGACGAAGGAATGTAACTTCGCGATCAGCCCGCAGGGCATTGGCCGCTTCCGTGTCAGTGCGTTCATCCAGCAAGGCGCGGTCGGCGCCGTGCTGCGACAGATCATCACGCAGATCCCGACCGTGGAAGAGCTCGAGCTTCCCGAGACCCTTAAAGACATCGTGATGACCAAGCGTGGCCTTGTCATCGTCGTTGGTGCAACAGGTTCGGGTAAGTCGACGACGCTCGCGGCCATGGTCGGGCATCGCAACGCGAATTCGCACGGACACATCGTCACGATCGAGGATCCGGTCGAGTACGTGCACCCGCACAATTCCTGCGTCGTCACGCAGCGCGAGGTCGGTGTCGACACCGAGTCCTGGTTCGCTGCGCTCAAGAACACGCTGCGCCAGGCCCCTGACGTCATCATGATCGGCGAGATCCGGGATCGCGAGACCATGGAGTTCGGCATTCAGTTCGCCGAGACGGGCCACCTGTGTCTCGCCACATTGCATGCGAACAGCGCCAACCAGGCGCTCGACCGCATCATCAACTTCTTTCCTGAAGAGAAGCGCAATCAGCTGCTGATGGATATGTCACTGAACGTCCAGGCGATGATTTCGCAGCGCCTGTTGCCGCGCGACGGCGGTTCGGGCCGCGTTGCGGCGATGGAAATCATGCTGAAGTCGCCGCTGATCTCGGACTTGATCTTCAAGGGCGAGGTCGCGCAGATCAAGGAAATCATGGCCAAGTCGAATCGACTTGGCATGAAGACGTTCGATCAGGACCTGTTCGATCTGTACGAGGCCGGCAAGATCAGCTACGAAGAGGCGATGCGCAACGCCGACTCGAAGAATGAGCTGCGGTTGCGCATCAAGCTGGAAGGCAAGCGCGATATCGATGACGCCGAGGAGCGCGCCAAGGGACTGAGTCTCGCGGCCGAAGATGAAGAAGGCCGCGCATTCTGATGGTGATGCGCGGAACGGATGCAATTGGGGGCCTGACTGAATGAATGTACAGCCGTTGTTTAACCTGATGGTCGAGAAGCATGCTTCCGACCTGTTCCTGACCTGTCATGCACCGGTCAAGATCAAGATCGACGGCAAGATCATGCCGGTCAACAAGCTCGACCTGACGCCCAAGATGATCAAGCAGGCGGCGCTCGAACTGATGTCAGAAGACCAGATGGAGGAGTTCAGCCGGGAACTCGAGATCGACTTCGCGATCTCCAAGCCGGGTCTCGGCCGTTTCCGCGTGAACGTCTTCCATCAGCGCAGCAATATCGCGATGGTCATGCGCTACATCAGCACGGACATGCCGAACCTCGACGATCTCAACATGCCGCCGATCCTGAAGGAGCTCGTGATGTTTCGTCGCGGTCTGATCCTGATGGTCGGAGCGACGGGCTGCGGCAAGTCCACAACGCTTGCCGGGATGGTCAACTACCGCAACGAGAAGACCTCGTCGCACATCATCACGATCGAGGACCCGATCGAGTTCCTGCACGAGAACAAGCGTTCGATCATCAACCAGCGCGAGATCGGCTCCGATACCAAGTCCTATTCGCGCGCGCTGAAGAGCGCGATGCGCGGCGCGCCGGACGTCATCCTGATCGGCGAGGTACGTGATCGCGAGACGATGCAGGCCGCAATCGACCTGGCCGGCACCGGTCACCTCGTCATCTCGACGCTGCACTCGAACAACACGGCCGAGACCCTGGATCGCGTCATCAACATCTTCCCGGAAGACAATCATCCGCAGATCTACATGGATATGTCGCAGTACCTGCGGGCGATCATCTCTCAGCGCCTCGTGCGTGGCGTGGGCGGCGAACGCGTCGCCGCAGTCGAGATCATGCTGAACACGCCCCGCATCGCGGAGCTGATCCAGCAGGGTGACATCGCCAAGGTGAAGGAATCGTTCTACGAGAGCACCGAGCAGGGCATGCAGACCTTCGATCAGTCGTTGCTGAAGCTCTATCACGACGGCAAGGCGTCGATGGACGAGGCGCTGGCGAATGCGGATTCCCGGTCGAATCTCGAGGCGCAGATTCACTTCGGGTGAGGGGTGGCTGGTCGCGTTTCGGGTCAGTGCGCGCAGTTCGTTTTCCTCGGCAGAATCGTGCCGGGGTGGGGTTCGTGCCCTGAGGCAGTGCGAGCATCCTTTCCGAGACACGCCGTGAATACATCCCTGTAGGCTTGAGGCGCGCGTCCCTGCGCGCCACAGTCTCGGAAAGGATGCTCGCACTGCCGTCGCCACATAGTCAGCCGGCCTTGGGTATTCACTCCGAAACGACCGGGTTGATCGGCGAAGCTCTCGTCGAAATCGGAATCACGACGAGCGCGTGGTTAGCGGTTGGGGCGAACCGCGGGTTCGGAGCGAGAATTCAAAATACGTGCGTCGACGGGACTTCGAGTATGCCTCCTGAGACCGTGCGCGGCAGGGACGCCGCGCCCGAGCCTACAGGGATGTATTTACGGCGTGTCTCAGGAGGCATACTCGAAGTCCCTCCCGACCGAGATACTCGCTGATCGAGAATCCCATCGAAGCCTGATCGCCCGACAAACGCCGCTTTGCGCCCAGCTCGTCAGGCCAGTGCCGGATAGACGGAACTGCCGGCGAAGACCGGCCCGTCGACGCAGACGCGCTTCATGGCGGGACCGCCCGGGGTCTGAATCTCGACCGCGCAGCCGGCGCAGCCGCCCACCGCGCAGGCCATGTATTCCTCCAGGCACAACTGCGTCGGCAAACCAAATTCGGCGGCGAGTTTCTCCACCGCGTACAGCATTGGCCCGGGGCCGCATGAGTAGACCTGTATCGTCGCTAGTTTTTCTTCCGGTAGCGACTGCAGCCACTCCCGCGACAGGTCCGTGACGAAGCCCGCGTAACAACCGGAATAGCCGGCATTCGTGGCGAGGCGCGACGGGGTGCCGATTCGCTCGAGACAGGCAAGCGACGCCGTCGCCGAAGGCGGACTGCCGTCGAGAGCGAGTTCGCTGTCAACGAGTTCGAACGGGAAGGGGATCTCGGAGCCGAGGATCGCGACCTGGTCGACCGCGGCGTTCGTCGTGGCGAGTTGCTCGGCCAGGAATACGAGCGGGGGGATGCCGACGCCGCCGCCGATCAGCAGAGCGGTGGTGCGATCCTCAGCGACGCTGAAGCCGTTGCCGATCGGTCCGAGCATGCTGATTCGGTCGCCCGGTCGGGCCTCCGTGAGACGCTGCAGACCATGTCCGATCACTTTATAGAGGACCTCGATCCAGCCCTCGTTCGGCCGGGCGCGCATGATCGACAACGGTCGCCGCATCGGGACTTCTTCCGAACAGCGTATGTGCACGAAGCTGCCGGCGATGGCTCGCGCAGCGCAGCCGGGCGCCCGCAGGCGCAGTACGAACTGATCGTCAGCGTATGCGCGCTGCTCGAGGACTTCCGCGTCTTCGACGCAGATCGTGTCGCGGTTCAGTTTGCTCACGAGTCGTTCGAGCAGGAGCTAATGGCTGCAAGGATGGCCATTCGCACGGCGAGTCCGTTCGTGACCTGCTGCGTGATGACGCTCTGTGGCCCGTCCGCCACCGAGCTCGCGATTTCTACGTCCCGGTTCATCGGTCCCGGATGCATGACGATCGCGTCCGGCCGCGCCAGGGCGAGTCGTTCCTCGGTCAGGCCGTATTCATTCAGATACTCATGGCTTGTCATCAGGCTGGATTGTTCCTTGATTCGTTCGCGCTGGATGCGGAGCGTGACGATCACGTCCGCATTCCGGGTGGCGGCATCGACGTCGTTGGTGATCTCCGCGCCCGGATAGTACTCCGGATTCGGTTCGAGGCCCGGCGGCGCACACAGCCGCACCTGGCTGTCGCCGACAATGCGCAGGCCCTCGGTCAGCGACCGCGCGACGCGCGAGTGTGCGATGTCGCCAATGATCGTGATGGCGAGTCCGTCGAACGTGCTCTTGTGCTGGCGAATCGTCAGCAGGTCGAGCAGCCCCTGCGTCGGGTGAGACACGTCGGATTCACCGGCGTTCAGCACACTGACATGGGGTTCGACCTCGGTCGCGATCAACTCTGGGATGCCGGCGGACGCATCGCGCACGACGAAAATGTCGGCCTGCATGGCCTGCAGTGTATAGATCGTGTCGAGAATGCTCTCGCCTTTCTTGCGCGAAGACGTATTCACATCGAGGTTCAGGACGTCAGCGCTCATGCGTTTCGCGGCCAACTCGAATGAGGCCCGGGTTCGTGTGCTCGCTTCGAAGAACAAGTTGGCGATCGTGCGCCCGGCGAGACAATCATCTCGCGCCGGCTTCTGGCCCGTGGGCGTGATGTAGCCTTGTGCCCGCGTCAGCAGGTCGAGAATGATCGATGCGTCGAGTCCCTCGAGTTTCAGCAGGTGTCGCAGTTGCCCGCGCGACGTCAGCTGCTCGCACTGAATAGCTTCCTGGTCCATTGTTTCCCGATCTTGCTTCTTATTGGTGGTGGCGTTCTTACGATACGCCCCGTATCCAGCTCTCGCCGATGAGTTGCGCGGCGATACTGTCGATATCGCCGGCGCGCACTTTCCTGCGACGCTCGCCGGATTCACGCTGCGCACGCAGAATCGCGCTCGCTTCCGACGAGGTCAGTCGTTCGTCGACCTGCTCGACGGGGCGCGCGAATTGCTCTGCGAGGCTGCTCGCGAAATCGATTGCGGCGGCCGTCATGTCCGAATCGCTGCCATCCATATTATAGGGTACGCCGATGACGATCGCGTCAGGCTCCCATTCCTCGAACAGGTCGCGCAGCGAACGCTGCAGCTGCTGGCGGTCGTGGGTCCTAAGTGTGGTCAACGCGGTCGACGATCCGCTGACGCGGTTGGCGAAGGCGACGCCGATTCGGCGTTTTCCGAAGTCGAAGGCGAGGGCCGTGGCCTCGTTGTCATTCCGTGTAGCGATATCCGAATTGTACTGCCGGTGATGCGCGTCCGAAGCTCAGGCGTGTCCCGCATCCATGCTGAGCGTTGTGAGATCGACGCCGAGCAGCGCGGCGGCCTCGTTCCAGCGATCGTCAAAGGGCGTATCGAACAGGATGGTCGAGTTCGCCGGCACACTGAGCCACGAGTTTTCGCTGATCTCCCATTCAAGTTGGCCGGCACCCCAGCCCGCATACCCGAGCGCGACCATCGATCTCGACGGGCCTTTGCCCGATGCCATCGAAGTCAGGATGTCCTGAGAAGTCGTCACCCGGATGGAGTCCTTGATGTCCGCGGAGGTTTCCCAGTCGTCGCCCGACTCATGGATCACGAAACCGCGTTCCGTCTGCACGGGTCCGCCGCACATGATCGGTCGGTTGGCCAGGGCCGGGTCTGTCGGCTCCATCGACAATTGCTCGAAGATCCTGCCGAGGTCGATATCCAGCGGCCGGTTGATGACCAGCCCGAGCGCGCCTTCTTCGCTGTGCTCGCAGATATACGTCACGGTCTGCCGAAAATTCGGGTCGAGCATCGCCGGCATGGCGATCAGTAGCTGTCCGGTCAGGCGGGTGGCGTCTTCCATTACCGGGCGCTTCCCTGTAATTGGCTGGACGAACTATAGGTGCTCGAAATAACACCGTCGGAGAACCGCCACTCATACGCGAATCGAAGCACGTCGTATTCCTTGCGCAGGAACTCAGGGAACGGATCGAACGGCGCCGAAATAGTGACGATGTTCATTGCGGCCTGGTCAAGGCTGCGAATACCGGAAGAGCTGCGCACGACGACTTCGCGCAACTTGCCGCTGGAATCGATGGCGACCTCGAGGGTCGGGAAGCGGGTGAGGCCCTGGCTCCGGGCGACGTTCGGATAGTTCAGTGTGCCGACGCGCTCGATCTGGTTCTTCCACTTGCTCAGATAAGCGGCGATGCGCGCCTCGCGCGTATTAGCGCTGATGACGAGTTCGCGGCGTTCATTGTCCGTGATCAGGGTCTCGGCGTCGGGTTTGTTGATGATCTCGACGGCGCTCGCCATGCCGACGAAGGCGGTCTGTTGCTGCTCGGGCTGGAGCTCCTCGTCGATCGCGTCGTCGGGCGTGGCGATCGCGGTATCGATCGAGTGCGCGACGATCGTCGGCCGTTCCTCGCGGTTCGCGGTGTCGACCGTTTGCGGCGCGTCGACCCCGAGGGTCTCCGGCCCGAGTTCGGTAGCCTGCAGCGACTGGCTCAGTGCCGTTTTCAGCTGCATCGGCTCATCCGTGTTGCCCGCACCGGTCATGTTTTGTTGCGCGAGCATGTCCGAATCGGTCGGAATCGCCAGGTCGTTGGTAGCAGTGATCAGCACGACGTCGAAAGACGTGCTGGCCTGCTCAGGTGGCGCGTCTAAGCCAGTGAAGGTGACGCCCAGGAGGATGACGGCATGCAGCAGACCCGCCAGAAACAGCGTCGACGACAGGCGGTCGCGGGATGCTGCTTCCGACCACGGGATGAGTAGCCGCGGGTCGGCGATTCTGGGCTTGGCTTGCTGCCGGTCTTTGCGCATTGTTGCCGCCCGTGAGGGCAATTCTCGCGATCGAACGCTGATTAGTAGCCATTATACGCGCGGAGCACGCCCCGGGCCGCCCCGGTTCACATTTTTGCGGCAGCGCTCTCCGCCCCGGAATTATGTTCAGTCGGCTGTAATCGCGAGGCCATCGCGGGCGTCATGACGACATCCCCGTCGCTCGTCACGAGTAGTGCAACGCGGATGCCCAGGCGCGCCGTCAGCGCGTCGAACCTGTCTGGACCGGCGGCCATCAGCGCGGTTGCGGCCGCATCGGCCAGTTCCGGGTCTTCATGAATGACCGTCACGGCCATCGTATGCTCGACCGGACGGCCCGTGTGCGGATCAAGCAGATGGTGCTCACGCTGACCGTCGCGTTCCACGAAGCGCTCGTAGTCTCCAGAACTCAGGATCGCTTCGCCCTGTTTCAGTTCCACGATGCCAATGATGCTGCTCGAGCGCGGATCACGGATGCCGATGCGCCAGCCGCGCCCTTCCTTCGTGCCCCTGACCTGCAGGTCGCCGCCGGCGTCAACGAGGGCATTCTCGATGCCGTGGTCGCGCATGATGTTCATCGCGCGGGCGAGCGTCGATCCCTTCGCGATTCCACCGAGCGCGATCTTCAGGGAACCGGGTGCAATGACGATCTCGTCTGCGATGCGCAGACCCTGGCGTTCCCCGGCATTCGCGCGCCATGCGGAAAGCCACGCCTCGTCCGGCGGCGCGCCGGGTGGCGCGTTGGCATCATGAAAGCCCCACGCTTCCACCAGCATACCGACGGTTGGATCGAAGAAACCGTCGCTGGCCGCGCGAACCTCGAGCGCGCGACGTATCAACGCGGCGAGTTCCGGCGATACACGCGCGCTTTTTCCCTGCGCGAGCAATTCGTTCAGTAGGCCGAGTTCGCCGGATCCCCATGCGTACCAGTCGCGGCCGATGCGCTCCATGTCCTTTTCTATCGCGGCCGTCGCGATTTCTGCCTTGCGTTGGTCGGCATCGCGAATTTCCACGGTAATGATCGTGCCGAGTGCCGGGAAAGACTGCCGAAATTCGGCCTCATCGCCCGCGCAGCCGACCAGTAGTCCGGCCGCGAGCAGAAAAGTCGTCGCGATCGAGCGCACGCCCGGGTTCAGGCGGCGGCTTTGCCGGAGCTCACCGTCGACTCGATCAGGTCGATGAGGTCCGCCGCGACATCGATGTCGGCGAGCTTTTTCAGCTCCCGGATGCCGGTCGGGCTGGTGACGTTGATCTCGGTCAGGTAATCGCCGATGACGTCGAGTCCGGCGAACAACACGCCGAGTTCCTGGAGACTCGTGCCAACCGTCTCGGCGATTTCCCGGTCGCGAGGGGAAAGTTCGCGCACTTCGGGTTGCGCGCCTGCGACGAGGTTGCCGCGATAGTCGTCCGGCGATGGCACGCGGGCCAGTGCAAATGGCGCCGGTTTGCCACCGACCAGCAGGATGCGTTTGTCCCCGGCCGATATCTCGGGGACGAATTGCTGCGCCATTGCGAATTGCGTCCCGTAGTCCGTCAGCGTTTCGAAGATCACGTTGGCGTTATTGTCGCCCTTGCCGACGACGAAGATCGAGCGTCCGCCCATGCCATACAGCGGTTTGACGACGATGCGGCCGTGGGTCTTCAAGAACGACTTCATCTCCGTCATAGAGCGGGTGATGACGGTCTCCGGACAGAACTCGGGGAACCAAGCGGTGTAGACCTTCTCGTTCATGTTCCGCAGGCTCTGAGGTCGATTGATGACCAGCACGCCCGCAAGTTCCGCGCGCTCGAGGATGTAGGTCGTGTAGATGTATTCCGTATCGAATGGCGGATCCTTGCGCATCAGCAGCACGTCGAGGTCCGCCAGCCGCATTTCGACGGGGTCGCCAAGCTCGAACCATGCCGAACTGTCGTCGGCGACTCGCAGCTGCCGCGCAGCGCCGAGCGCGACGCCGTCATAGAGGCGCAAGTCGGCCTGCTCGAAATACAGGATTTTGTGGCCACGATTCTGTGCCTCGAGCAGCATCGCCAGCGAGCTGTCCTTGGCCGGCGTTATTTTACTGATCGGGTCCATGACGACCCCGAGGCGCAGTTTGCTCATTCTCGTCTCCAGCGTAACCACGTCTCAATTCTGTCCCAGACGTGCTGAAATATCACCTGTAGGCGGGTATTATCCTAACGGCACGTCGTGGGTTGTTGTGCGATGTCAGCGTGGGGTGACAGTTTGCATGCGTGGCGCCATATCCCAGGGAATTCCAGGGACCGGAAATCATTCGAGATAAGCCGGCGGAGCGCGCGTGGAGTCGTCACGGACATTATGTTAGAAGAGAACAAATGGCAGAAATGACAGAGGCTCCGTTAGTCGCTGATGCCGCCCCGAATCTCGGCGGACTCAAGATTCTTGTCATCGACGACAGCAAGACTATTCGTCGAACCGCGGAAACCCTGCTAACGAAGGAGGGGTGCACGGTGTATACGGCCG
>CAZISL010000185.1:0-4109 GCA_964541975.1 uncultured Chromatiaceae bacterium
TTCGGGAGGCCCGGGCTGATCGCCGCCGGCTTTGTCGTCATCATTGTTGCCGATATCGTGCTGGCGTTCGCCAGCGGCATCTGGATCGTCATGCTCGGCGTCATGCTGTGGGGTCTGTACCTGGGTTTGACGCAGGGCGTGCTGTCGGCGATGGTGGCAGACAGCGCACCCGAGCGACTGCGCGGTACGGCATTCGGCATGTTCAACCTGGTCAGTGGAATTGCCCTGCTGCTCGCGAGCGCGATCGCCGGCTGGTTGTGGGATCGCTATGGCGCGCCGGCACCGTTCATCGCGAGCGCCGTGTTCGCGAGCCTGGCGCTGTTGGGTTGGGCGATCCGTCGCTCTGTTTCGACGACGGATAGTTCCACGCGGCAAGCCTGAGAATTGTTGGGGGGGGTCCACGCCCGGCAAGATGGAAAACTTCGGATTTCGGCTCAGTTGAACCTTTGCGAGCACGACGGCCGAGCTTAGTATCGATTATGAATACGAGTATTTTCAGGAAGGTGGCTGAATTTGTTCTCGAACGTGTACCTGGCAATCGCCGTTGTAGACGTGCTGGTGCTGATCTGGGCGCTGCGGCTGTGCGAACGGTATCGAAGCAACGGGGTAATATTCGCGTCCTTCCCGCTGTTTCTCGTCTGGTTCGACAACGTCACGATTGGATTGGGCAGCACCCTCGGTGAAGGTGATCTCCTTCGCGGCATGAATGCAGTTCGGTTCGTCGCGCACTACGTCTCCCTGCCCATGAGTTTCATCGCGATCGGTGCGATGAGTCGGGAGGCGGGCTTCGAGTGGGCCAGGCCCAGATGGGTTATGGGTGCATTCTGCCTAGTCGCGACCGGTTTCATCTTGCATGATTTATGGCAGTTCTCCGACGCGAAGCTGTACCCGGCCTGTTTCGCCGATACGCTCCGCTACACCACGAACATCACGCGATTCACGGCGTGCGGGCCGGCTGCGGACGTCGGTGCCGGCAAGCTGATTAGCCCGGCGCCGGCCATCATCCTGACGATTTCGGTCATTATATTCGGCGTCTACCTGTGGGTTCGCATCGACTGGAAATGGCTGGCGATACTGTCGGTTGCAACAATGCCGTTGTTCGCAGTGCCGCCGGGGCCGACCGGTGGCATGGTTGCCAACGTCGGCGAGCCGATCTTCGTCGCTGCGATCGTCTTGACCGCGGCCCACATCGCGCGAACGCACGGGGCGAATTTTTCGGGACGGTTGAGAAAGCTCGAGAGGAGTCACTGATGTTGTCGATGGTCTACCTGCTCGTTGCGATCGTCGATTTCGGTATCCTGATCTGGGCTGCCCGGCTGTGCCTGCGCTATCGCACCAACGGCCTGATCTTCACGTCCCTTCCGCTGCTGCTGCTATGGTTCGACAACTTCACGGTCGGCATCGGCAGTACGCTCGGAGAAGGTGATCTTCTGGTCGGTATGAACGTAGTGCGCTTCACCGCGCACTACGTCAGCCTGCCGATGATCTTTATCGGCATCGGCGCGCTCGCCCGCGAGGCGGGCTTCGGCTGGGCGAAATCGAAATGGGTGATGGGCGCGTTCTGCGTTGTGGCCACGTTCTTCATCGTCGATGACCTATGGCGATTCTCGCAGGCGACCCTGTATCCATCGTGCTACGCCGATACGCTGCGTTATACGACCCACATCGCCGATTACACCGCGTGTTCGGCGGATGCGCAGATCGGCGTGGGCACGCGTATCCCGCCGATTCCCGCGATCACGCTGACGTTCACTTTGATCACCTTCGGTACCTATCTGTGGGTGAAGATCGGCTGGAAATGGCTGACGATCGGTGCGATCGGCGCAATGTTCCTGTTCGCGATTCCGTATCGGTCGACGGGCGGTATCTTCGGCAATATCGGTGAGCCGATCCTGAGTATTACGATTCTGGTGACCGCGGCGCATATTGCCCGGCGCAGGGAAAGATTGTCGGGTTAGTTACCGAAGTACGCCTCTTCGCGAAGGATCTTGATCAGGGTGCCGGCTTCGAGAATGTCGGCCGCGTAACGGCCGTTGACCGCCGCCGTCAAGTCCGGCTGCATCGCATTTCCGGTCCGGTCCGATAGCGCGGCGATCGTCTCGCCGTCTTCCGCGGTCGCGATGCGTATGCGCTGTGCGACGATTGACGCTCGTTCTTCTTTCGTCAGCGGGCGCACGCTCTGCGCCGTTTCGCGCATCGTATCGAAATATCGTTTCGGCCCGAGCGCGACGATCTTGAAGATCGTCCCGGGCGCGTTGATCCAGACGTAGTAGACGCTGACGGGCTCGGCGCCGGATGAATCGTCGAGTTTGACGACGTAGGCTGGCCAGTCGCCGATCTTCGTCTCCGCGGGTGGCTGCGGTTCGGTATCGGCCGCCCTGGCAAGTTCGTTGGCGAAGTCGGTCGCTAATGTCAGTGCGTCGGCCGGCCGTTCCGGCCCACCGAACAGGATGATCGCCTGCTCGTCGGGTGCGAACGCGCCGATGTAAAGCGGTGTGTTGATCTTACGCCAGTCCTCGGGAAACATGATCGACAGGTTCATGTCGGGTTGCATGAACTGGCGTCCGGCGAATATTCCCTGCAGCGGATTGTTTGAGCCCCAGGTCAGGCCGTTCAGTCGTTTGTAGACGGACGCTCGGTCTTTCGCGATGGGCTTTGCCGGTTGCCACGTCAGCGTTGCGGCGAGCTGCTCGATGTCCGCGACCCGATTGGGTGTCGTTGGATGCGAATCGAAGAAAGTGAAATCCCGTTTGTTGCCAGTGAGCAATGTGACCGTGCGCTCGAGTGACGTCAGTGCGCTCGCCAGGCTCGACGGGTCGTAGCCCGCGTTCGCCGCCAGCTGCATGCCGATTTCATCGGCTTCGACCTCCTGACCGCGACTGTAAGACGACAGGTAAGCCTCGCCGGCCGCCGACAGCGGCGCATTGATGATATTGCCGACATCCTCACCGACGATCGCGCCGATGGCCCGCCCCGGTAGTGTCAGAACGCCGGGCAGCACGCTGGCCTGCGCCTGCCGCGCATGATGCCGTTGCGTGACGTGGCTGATCTCGTGCGCCAGGATGCCCGCGAGTTCGTCTTCGCTGTTGATCAGGGCGAGCATCCCGCGCGAGATATAAATGTATCCGCCCGGCGCCGCGAACGCGTTCGGTTCGGGTTGATCGATGACGCGAAACTTGAAGTAGTAGGGCGTTTGTCTGAGCTTCGCGACGAGGCGGCGCCCGATCGTGTCGACGTAGTTCGACAGATATTCGCCGGTATAGATGCCGACCTGATCTTCGACCTGCTGAGAAGTCTCTGCGCCGACCTGTTCCTCGTCCGCGATGGTCACGCCGCCGGTGCCGCCGCACGCCGACACGAGGACGACGACGGCCGGCCACCAGCGTCTATTCAAACCGAATGCCCTGCGCGAGATCGGGTTTCTCGGTGCCCCAGTAGGTCGTACTGGTCTGACGACGCATATAGGCTTTCCAGGCGTCGGAACCCGATTCACGCCCGCCGCCGGTTTCTTTCTCGCCGCCGAACGCGCCGCCGATCTCGGCGCCACTCGTGCCGATGTTGACGTTGGCGATGCCGCAGTCGCTGCGCGACTTGAAGAATTCCGCCTCGCGGAGATCCGTCGTGAATATCGCCGACGACAGTCCCTGGCGCACCGAGTTATGTATCCCGAGCGCTTCCTCGAGCGTGTCGTACGGCATGACGTACAGGATGGGCGCAAACGTTTCTTGTCGAACAATGTCGACCTGCCGGTCGAGCCTGATCAATGCGGGACGCACATACCATGCATCGTCGCCGAGTTCCTCGTGTGCGCGCGAGCCGCCGGTCAGCAACGTGCCTCCGTCGTGCTGCGCGCTTGCTACCGCGGCTTGCATCGCATCGAACGCCGGCTCGTCAATCAACGGGCCGATCAATGTCGCGGCGTCGCGAGGATCTCCGATCCGGCCGGCGGCGCTTTCGTATGCGGACTTCAATCGGTCGCACAGTTGATCGACGATACTGTGGTGCGCGATGACCCGCCGCGTCGTCGTGCATCGTTGCCCGGCGGTCCCGACTGCGCCGAAGACGATCGCCGGAACGGCGAGATCGAGGTCGGCCCGGTCGGACACGAC
>CAZISL010000186.1:0-5549 GCA_964541975.1 uncultured Chromatiaceae bacterium
TTCTCGTAGTTCGCTTCGATCGTGCCGATTCCGCCAATTCCGGAACCGATCGCGACGCCGATCCGCTCGGGTGCGTAGCTCTCGGCGGACAGGCCAGCCTGGTCTATGGCCTGCTCTGCCGACGCGATGCCATAGTGCATGAACTGATCGATCTTGCGAGCATCCTTGGGCGCCATGTACTCGGCTATGTCGAAGCCACGAATGGAGCCGCCGAACCGCGTCGAAAACGCGCTGACGTCGAATTCCTCGATCGGTCCGATGCCACTCTTTCCGGATACAACTGCATCCCACGCGGTCTGCAGATCATTTCCGACGGGGGATATGATGCCGAGACCGGTTACGACTACGCGCCGTCTGGTCATAACAAGATCAACTGGAGTGTATGAACGCGAGTGGCGGCACGCGGCCGCCACTCGGTGTCAGGAGAAAAGACTCAGGCCTGATCGGCACGAGCCTTGATGAAATCGATCGCCTGCTGAACGGTGGTGATCTTTTCGGCGTCTTCGTCCGGGATCTCGGTCTCGAACTCTTCTTCAAGCGCCATAACCAGTTCCACTGTGTCCAGCGAATCCGCGCCAAGATCATCGACGAAGGAAGCTGCGGTAGTCACTTCTTCCTCTTTAACGCCGAGTTGCTCGGCGACGATGCTCTTAACTTGTTCCTCAATGCTGCTCATATTCGGCAATTCCTCTGATGATGAATAGAGTCTGTGAGATCAATCCGGTCCCCGGACTCGCCGGCTGCGTATTTTAAGTGAATCATCTACCGCAATCTACCGCCACGCAACCAATATCTACTTGTGTAAACTACGTTGATTTAATCTTTTAAATCATATACATGCCGCCGTTGACGTGAATCGTTTCGCCGGTCACGTACTTGGCAGCAGCTGTCGCCAGATACAAAACGGCCGCCGCGACATCATCGACCGAGCCCAGATTCTGCAGCGGAATCTGCCCTTTCAGAGCTTCCCGCTGCTCTTCGCCGAGCTGCTCCGTCATCTCCGTTGCGATGAAACCGGGGGCGACCAGGTTGACGGTAATGCCGCGTGAGCCGACTTCACGCGCGAGCGACTTCGTGAAGCCGATCACACCCGCCTTCGCGGCGGCATAGTTTGCCTGTCCGGGGTTACCCATCACCCCAACGACCGACGATATCGTGATGATCCGCCCGTGACGCGCTTTCATCATGCCACGCAGAACGGCTTTCGACAGACGAAATACCGATGTCATGTTCGTTTGAATGATGTCGTCCCATTCCTCGTCTTTCATCCGCATCATCAGGTTGTCTCGGGTGATGCCCGCATTGTTGACCAGCACCGTCACCGGACCCTCGTTGGCGGCGATGTCCTTGATCAGCGCCCCGATCGATTCCGGTTCCCGAACGTCCAGTACCGCGCCACGCCCGTTGACGCCGTCGCCATTGAATCGTTGGCTGATAGCATCCGCGCCAGCCTGGCTCGTGGCCGTACCGACGACGTTGGCACCGGCGGCACCAAGCATGTCCGAGATCGCCGCGCCGATGCCGCGCGACGCACCGGTCACGAGCACGACCTGCCCGGCGAGCGAAAAGAGTTCCGACGGAGCCTTCATGGTTGTGACGATTGTGTATTCCTGCAAGAGCGAGATTGAATGCTGAGCCGCATTATAACCGTCGGTTTTTGCTGCGCCATAGACGCACGCCGAGCGCCGCGGCGAGTCCCCCGAGTGCGCCCCACAGGTGCGCGTCGGTGACGACTGCCCCTCCGACGATACCCTCCGAGAACGGCATGGCGCCGGCGAACTGTTCGTAAGCAATCTTTACGGCTACGCCGAGCAGCAGGCCGACCCCCAGCCGCGGCTCGTCGAACAGCAACGCCACAGCGCCGGCGACGAACAGTCCGTGCAATGCCCCCGACATGCCGACGCACCAGTGGATCTCGGGATTCAGCAGATACAGGCCCAGGCTGGTGACGACCGAGCAAACGAGGAGCACGACGATCCACTCGGCGAGCGAGTAGTCTTCTGCGAATAGCCATGCGATCGCAAGAAGTCCGGCCGCGTTCAGCACCAGGTGACCCCAGCCGAGGTGAATGAAGTTCGCCGTCAGGATTCGCCACAGTTCGCCTTGCTCGACGCCTGCACGGTCATAGCGAAGCCATGCTGATGCATCCGGGATCGCCTGAATGACCGCGAGAGCCAGGGCCAGCATCACCCAGGGCCGCACGGCCGGCGGGATCGACGTTGACAATATGCGGTCCTTTTTCACGTTGACGGGTTGCCTGCTATGGTAAGGTGTCGTGCGCCGACGTCAGGCCCCACAACGCAGGCGGCTCAAGATGCGGCGCATCATGTCAGAAATACGGGTTGTTTTCATGGTATCCAGATCCTCTCAAGCGCGCCCCCGGCGCACTGCTGGTTTCACGTTGATCGAGATCATGGTGGTCGTCGTGATCCTCGGTATTCTTGCGGCGCTGATCGCGCCCAACGTCATCAACCGTATCGATGACGCGCAGATCGTCAAGGTCCAGCAGGATCTGCGCGCCATTGAGAGCGCGTTGAAACTTTACCGGCTGGATAATTTCCGCTACCCCGATACTGAACAGGGTCTCGAAGCGCTGGTCACCCCGCCACAGGATCCGAACGCACGCTGGCCCGCCGGTGGCTATCTGGAGCGGTTGCCAAAAGACCCGTGGGATCGGCAGTATGTCTATCTGCATCCGGGCAACCAGAGCGAGTTCGACGTCTACACGCTGGGGCGGGACGGCCAGCAAGGCGGAGAAGGGCTTGATACCGACATCGGTAACTGGTCGCTGCAGTAACGAGCGCGGGCAACGCGCACCAGACGGAGGCTCGCCAGATCCTGGATGGAGCCCGTTGAGCGCCCTCCCCCGGACTCTATCCAGACGCACGGAAGCGACTCGTCGTGCGTCGCTCCAGCGTCGCTATCACGCTGGTTTCTCGCTGCTCGAAGTCCTGGTCGTCGTCTTCATCATTGGTGTCCTGGCCACCATGTTCACGCTGTCCGTCGGCGTGATCGGCGGTGACCGGGAGCTGGATAAGGAAGCCAGCCGTCTTGTCGCGCTGATCGACCTTGCCCGCGAAGAAGCCGTGATCCAGGGCCGCGAGATCGGCTTGCGCTTCTTCAAAGATGGCTATGAGTTTTCAGCATTCTACGAAGACTTCGTTGAATACCACGATGAAGAGACTCCTGATCAGTCGGAATGGGCATTGCTCGATGCTTCGTCGTTACTGGGTCCGCGCCGGTTGCCGCAAGATCTGCTGTTCGAACTGCAGATCGACGGTCGTGACATTGTTCTAAAGCTGGCCGAGACGGATGAGAAGCCACGCCTGGCCGAAGACGACGAGGATGAGCCGCCGAAAAATATCTACAACCCGCAGGTAATGGTGTATTCCAGTGGGGATATGAGTCCGTTCACGGTGTTGATTCGACGTGAGTTCTCGAACGCCGGTACCACGATCGAATTCGACATCGACGGCAGCGCCGAAATCGCCGAGGCGGCACCGTGAGTTCGGCGCGGCAGTATCGTGATATCCAAACGGGCTTCACGCTGCTCGAAGTGCTGGTCGCCATGGCCATCATCAGCCTCGGTCTGATTGGCGTCTTCAGTTCGTTGAACCAGATGCTCGGCGCGACGTCCCTGTTGCGTGATAAGACTCTGGCCACGTGGATCGCCGTCGATCGCATCACCGAGATGCGGGTCAACGGCGAGTATCCGGACGCCGGCGAACGCGATGACGTCATTGAAATGGCCGGGGCCGAATGGCTCTACACGATCAAGGTATCCAAGATTCCCGATATGTCCATGCGCCGACTCGACGTGACGGTCGGTTTTGCGGACGATTCCGATAATACGGTCGCCACGGTCATCGGCTTTCTACCGCAGCCTCAGGCGACGGGAGAGAACGACGCCGTGCGCCGCTTCGGCGACGGGTACGAACCCCTCGACCCGAACGTCGATTATGAAAGCGAGGCGCCACAGTGATGCGAGGGGCCGAATCTTCGGCGTGCGGCGCATCAGTCGGCGGGTTCACGCTGATCGAACTCCTGGTCGCGATGTCTATCTTCGGTGTGATCAGCATGCTCGCGCTGGGCGGCCTCAATACGATCGTGCAGCAGCAAACGCTCGCCAGGGAGCAGATGGTCCGGCTGGGTCAATTGCAACGGGCAGTCAGGATGCTGACCCAGGATTTCGCGCAACTGAATCCTCGGCACGTGCGCGACCTGCTGGGGCGCAGCACCGAGCCGCCGCTGGTGACGGATTCCCTCGACGGTCGCATCGTGCGGTTGAGTCGCGGCGGCTGGCGCAATCCCGTGCCCGCACCGCGCGGCACTCTGCAACGCGTCCAATATCGAATTGAAGACGAGACCCTCATTCGCGAGTACTGGCCGGTCATGGACTTCCCACTTGGCACCGAGCCGCGTTCCGAGGAAATTCTTGACGGCGTCGTCAACGTAGAGATCGAGTATCTCGACAATGCATCGCAGTGGAGCACGCAGTGGCCGCCGCTGAGCGAGATCAACTCGACCAGTTTCGTGTTTCCGCGTGCGGTGCGCATCCGCTTCGAACTCGCTTCCTGGGGCGAGATCGAAAGAATCGTGGACCTGCTGTGATGACTGACGCACGCATCGCAGGCGGCCAGCGGCAGCGAGGAATCGCCGCGGTCACGGCGCTGCTCGTCGTCGTGCTGGCGACGATGCTGGCGGCGGATCTCGCATGGGAATTGCACCTCGACATACGACGTAGCGAATCGCAGTTGCTACATGCCCAGGCGACAGAGTTCGCGCTCGGTGCGGAGATCATGGCGATCGAGGCGCTGCGCAGGGACTTCGAGGATGATCGGGAGCAGAACGAGTTCTGCGACTATCCCGGCGAGGGCTGGGATACCGAGATGACATTGCCTTTCGAAGGCGGCACGGTCCGCGGCAGCCTCAGCGACATGCAGGGACGCTTCAACTTGAACAACCTGGTGCCGGACGGACGTAAGGACGAAGTCGTCGTCAACCAGTTCGGCAACCTGCTGGACGCATTGGAAATTCCTCGTGAACTCGCACCACGCGTGGTTGACTGGATTGACCCGAATCAGACGGAAGAATTTGGCGGCGCCGAGGACAACGCGTATACATCCAGATTGCCGCCCTATCGCGCGGCCAATACCTGGTTTACGACGACGTCCGAGTTGCTTGCGATCGACGGCTTTATCGACCCCAAAGATCCGGGTCCCGAACTGTACAAGGCACTGGAACGATACGTATCCGCGCTGCCTCCTGGCGAGAAGATCAACGTCAATTCGGCGGAGGCGCCGGTACTCGTTTCGTTCGCCAAGGATTCCGGGGCGGCCGATGCGGAGGCTCTGCAGGCGAATCGCCCCTATTGCAACCTTCTGACCGGATCCGGCGACAACGCCTTTATGGACGATGCCGAGGGCATCGTTGAGGCCGAATTTACGAACAAATACCTTGATGTTGCGTCAAATTTCTTTCAGCTTAAGGTCCTGGTCACCCTTGGCACCTCGCAACTCACTATGTACAGTCTGTTGCATCGTGACAGC
>CAZISL010000187.1:0-7041 GCA_964541975.1 uncultured Chromatiaceae bacterium
TGGTACGCCCGATGCCGGCGTGTTCTGGTGCGTTATCGCCGAGTACGGCGTCAAGGCGATGTTCACGGCGCCGACCGCGATGCGCGCCATTCGCCGCGCGGATCCCGATGGCGCGTTGCTGCATCAGCACGACTTGTCGAAGTTCGCGAACCAGTTCCTCGCGGGAGAACGTTGCGACCCGGAGACGCTGCACTGGACGGAACGCCAGCTCGGCGTGCCCGTCATCGATCACTGGTGGCAGACCGAGACTGGCTGGGCCATTGCCGGGAACATGGTCGGCCTGGGCGCGTTTCCGGTGCGGGCAGGGTCCGCCGGTCGGCCGATGCCCGGTTGGGACGTGCGCATCATCAACGCAGGCGGTCACGAGCCGGAAGAGGGCGAGCCGGGTGCCATCGTCTGCAAACTGCCGATGCCGCCGGGATTTGCACTGACATTGTGGAATGCGGAGGAACGATTCCGTGAGGCCTACCTCGCGAACTATCCAGGTTACTATGAAACAGGCGATGCCGGTTTCATCGACGAAGACGGCTACGTGTTCGTCATGAGCCGGACGGATGATGTCATCAACGTCGCCGGCCATCGCCTGTCAACCGGCGCGATCGAAGAGGTGCTGGCGACGCATCCCGACGTTGCGGAGTGCGCGGTCACGGGCATCCGCGACGCGTTGAAAGGACACGTACCGCTGGGCTTCCTGTGCCTGAAGGCGGGCGTGGAACGTGATCCTGAAGAGGTCGTCGCCGAAAGCGTCGACCTCGTGCGTTCGCGGATCGGCCCGGTCGCCGCATTCAAACGGGCGCTCGTCGTCGACCGGCTGCCCAAGACGCGCTCCGGCAAGGTACTGCGCGGCACGTTGCGACGCATGGCGGACGGCGACCAGTACAAGGTTCCCGCGACGATCGACGATCCCGAGTCGCTGGACGAGATCGGGGCGCGCCTGGCCTGCATCGGCCTGCCCGCGGCGCATTAGTCAAGTTAACCGAGGTACACGCCGCATGGCACGCATTCCATATCCCGATCCCGAGTCGCTGACACCGGAAAATCGGGCGCTTCTCGCGGACCTGCCGCAATTGAATATCTCGCGCATGCTCGCCGGCAGCCCGTGCGTGTTCCAGCCGCTGACGCGGGTCTTCAACGCCTATCTCAACGATGGGCTAATGACCGACGAGATGCGCGAGATCGTGATTCTGCGCGTCGGTTACCTGCGCGATAGCGAGTACGAGGTCGTCAACCACCTGCGCGTCGCCAGGCTGATCGGCATGACGCCCGAACGTGTCGCCGCGCTCCGACCCGGGCAGGACCAGGTTCCGTTCACGAGCGAGGAGCGCGATGTCCTGCGGTTCGTCGACGAGGTTGTCGGCGAGGGCGGCGCATCGCAAGAAGCGTTCGACGCCGTCGCGGCGTTTATGTCACCGCCCGAGATGATCGAGCTGACGGTCGTCATCGGCGTCTACACGCTCGTCGCCCAATTCTGTGCGACATTCGACATTGAAGACGAAGAAATTCCTATCGCCGACACTGGCATTGAAGACATCAAACGCGCCGTCCGAAAGTTCCGATAGACCGTCTCTGGCGGCAAGCTCCGCCCGTTCCTGTGAACTGTGATACGCGTCACACCGCGGGGTCGGGTGCGAGTGTTAGGGTGCGGCTATATTCCAATCGAATCGGCTCATGTGCGATTTGCTGGATTACGTAAGGTGACAAAAAACAAGCGCCGTAGGCGTGTTATAAACAGAGCGTGGGATTGCTCCCGCCAGTGAATATAACGAGAATAATAATGAATTCACGCGTCCATAGATCGTTCTTTGCCACATTGGTCCTGTTGCTCGGCTGTCAGACCGCATCGGCGATGCTGATTACGACAAACCCGTTCACCGTGGTCGGTAATCTCGATGCCAACAACACGGCGCTCGTGCAGTTCGACATCATCAGTGCCACGACGACGATGATGAATCTCGACGTGACGATCACGAACACGTCGGCGATGTACGACCCGATCATCACGGGCTTTGCTTTCAATTCGCCTAACGCGATCGCGTCGCTCGACACTTTTTCGTTTGTCGGCGTGTCCGGGTGGGGCGCCTTGCTGGATCCGAGCGAGATCAGTACGCCACAGCAATTCGGCATGTTCGATATCTGTGCCGAAGAGGGCAATAACCACGGGAACTGCTCCGGGGGGAACCCGAATAACGGTATCGATCGCTTCGCTCCCAACAACGTTGCGACTTTCTCATTCGGTTTTTCGGGCAGCGGCCTCGATGCTCTCGACGTGTTCAGTTTCCTGAGTGAAGTGTCGTCAGACGAGAACGATGGTCAGGGTGGCCACACGCCTGTCGGTTTCCTGGCGCGGTTCCAGGGAACCGGGGCCGACGGTGGCGGTAGCGACGTCGCCGTCCCGGGGACGCCGCCGCTGAAATTGTCGGAGCCGGGAACATTGGCGCTGTTTGGCATCGGATTGTTGGGTGCCGGACTCAGCAGGCGCCGATGTCGTACCTGAATGCTTGATCGAATTGCAAAAAAAACCCCGCTCGCGAGCGGGGTTTTTTGATTAGGGGAGGCGATAACGGTCGTCGTCACTCCTCTTTGCCACTCGCGTATGGCGGCAGCGGTCCCAGGTGGATGCCGCTGTCGACGATCAGCGTCTCGCCGGTGATGAGTCGTGACCCCGCGCCGACGAGGAACCAGACCAGCGTCTCCGCGATGTCTTCGGCCGTCGCCACTTCCTGCAGGGGCAGCGACTCCGCCGTCTTCTCCAGCATCGCCTCGTAGGCGTCGTCGCCCAGACCACCCTTCAGCCAGCGCGTCTGGATCATGCCCGGCACGACCGCGTTGATGCGGATCTCGGGTCCCAGCACGTGCGCGAGGGATTTCGTCATCAGGTTGAGCGCCGCCTTCGAGGCCGCATACGGGATTGACGAAGCGATGCCGGTGACGCCGCCGATGGACGAGTCGTTGACGATCGCGCCCTTGCCGAGCTTGCGCATGTGCGGCTCGACGGCGCGGACCATCTGGTAAGCGCCGACGACGTTGACGGCGTAGATGTTCAGGAAGTCGTCCTTGTCGACGCCGTCGAAGTTCGGATATGGGTTGAACTTCGTGCGCGCCGCGTTGTTGATCAGGAAATCGATTCGGCCCCATTCGTCGATGGCGGCCTGCGCCATGCGCTTGCAGTCCGCGTCTTCAGATACGTCCGCCTGGACGGTGATGGCTTCGGCGCCCTTGCCGCGGCAGATCTCAGCCGTCTCCTCGGCTTCATCCTTGCTGCGCGTGTAGTTGATCACGACGTTGCAGCCGCGCTCTGCGAGGATGATGGCAGCCGCCGCACCGACGCCCGTCGCGGACCCGGTGATGATGGCGACCTTCCCCTTGATATCGGTATCGGACATTTTTTCTTTCCTGTGCAAGTCGGCTCGCGCCGTCGGTATCCGGGCCGGACGGCCCGCGCCTCGATTCGGCGGCCGATTATAGCGCTCCGCGCAGGTGTTGGTGTGCTATCTTTTGTTCCCCGCGTCAGGCGGGAACAAAGTGACAAAAATCAATAGCAGGGGAGAGAACTGCATGCCGTATAAGGATATGCGCGAGTTTCTGGATGTTCTGCGGAAGGACGGCCAGCTCAAGGACTGCGACGTGCCGATCAAGGCCGCTCATGGCGATAACGAATTGCAGGCTCTGATGCGGCTATTGTGCCAGAACGATGGCCCGGCGCTCATGCTGACCAACCTCGAGGGCTATAACACGCCCGATATCCCGCTCATCTTCAACCCGTTCGGCACGCGTGAGCGCACCGGGATGATGATCGAAGAGCGCGATCCGCTGGAGAGCAAGAAGAAACATGCGCGGGTCCTCGGAGACCCCTCGTCGTGGATCGACCCGGTCGTCGTCGATCGCGACAAGGCGCCCTGCAAGGACATCGTCATCAACAAGGAAGACATTTCCCTCGACAAGCAGTTGCCGCACGTCTGGTTCGGCAAGGAAGCGGCTTCATATATCACGGGCGCCGTTGGTATCACGCACGATCCCGAAACCGGTCTGCGCAACGTCGGCTGTTATCGCATGGGTCAGCTCTGGAACGCGGTGCACCCGATGGGCGAAACGTACACCGAAGAGGAACAGAAGAAACATCTTTTGACGTTCGCTTTCTGGAATCCGCCGATGAGCCAGATCGGCCTGCACCTGGCGAAGGCGAACGCGATGGGCAAGCGGCTCGAGGTCGCGTTCGCTTGCCAGTGCGATCCGGCGATTCACCTGGCCGGCGGGACCGGCCTGCCATTCGGCCAGGACGAGTTCCGCTTCGCGGGCGGCCTGCGCGGTTCGCCCGTGGAGCTGGTCAAGGCCGAGTCCGTGGATATCGAGGTGCCCGCCACCGCGGAATTCATCATCGAGGGCGTATTCATTCCCGAGTCTGAAACGACGATCGGCAATCATTCCAACCCGGTCGGCTACTACGACGCGATCCAGGTGTTCCCGCGCTTCGAGGTCACGGCGATTACCCATCGCAAGAATCCACTCTGGTACGCGACGATGGAGATGATTCCTCCGTTCGACCACAACTACCAGGCCCTGATGCCGGTCGAGACCGAGGTGCTGGCCGACCTGCAAGGCAAGCTTCCGCAGGTGCAGGACGTGGTCGTCACGCCCAACATGACTTACATCGTCCAGCTCAATGTCGACGGTGCCGGCAAGCCGCACGCCGAGTTCGGCAAGCACATCCTGCATGCGGTCTGGGGTTCGTCGGGCCGCTGGGGGCGCACGGCCAAGATCGTCATTGTCGTCGGGCCGGACGTGGATCCCTATAACATGGATTCAATCGAGTGGGCGATCGCGACGCGCGTGCAGCCGGCGACGGATACGATCATTAACGAATCCGCCCAGGCCTTCGTCCTCGATCCGTCGGCGCCGAAGGGTCATCACGGCTTCCCGGTGGTCGGTTCGCAGATCGGCATCGATGCGACGATGAAAGTGCCCGAGCGCTTCGAGACCTACCAGGAAGTCACCCAGCCGACGGCCGAGGAGGTCGAGTCCATCGCGCACAAGCTGAAGGGCGTTCTGGGCTGACGGAAACTGGGGTCGAACCGCACCTCCGACTGTTTAGGGGCTCGACCTCGACCATGAAATTGCGGTTCGACCCCATTAATCGCGACCCCATTAATCGATGAGCCGCACGATCGCGCAAAAGATTCTTGGCCGCGCCTCGGGGCGCGAGGATGTCACGCCGGGCGAGATCGTCACGTGCAAGGTCGACCTGGCGTTGTTACTCGACTCCGGCGGCCCGCGGCGTATCTGGCCGCGGCTGAAGGAACTCGGGGTCGGCGTCTGGGACCCCGACAAGATCGTGCTCTGCACCGATCATTTCACGCCCGCCGTGGATGCGGCGTCGGCCGCGATCCTCAAGCTGACCCGCGAGTTCGCCGCCGATTTCGGCATTTCCCGGTTCTTCGACATGCAGGGTATCGGCCACGTCGTTCTGGCGGAGCAGGGGTTCCTGCAGCCGGGCATGTTCGCGTGCGGCGGCGATTCGCATTCGACCAACGGCGGCGCGTTTGGTTGCTACATGAGCGGGTTCGGTGCGATCGAGATGACCGGCGTCGTCGTGACGGGCGAGATCTGGATGCCCGTGCCCGAGACGATCCGGGTCAACTGGTCCGGCGCGTTCGGCACCGGGGTCGCGGCGAAAGACGTCATGTTGTTCCTGTGCCGCGAGCTCGGCATCGAGAATTCCCGGCGGGTCATCGAATACGGCGGCGACACCGTGAGCGACATGTCGATGAACGAACGCGCCGTGCTGACGAATATGGCAGCGGAGCTCGGCGCCGAGACCGGTATCGTGCCCGCCGACGAGACGACCCTGTCCGCGATACGCGCGGCCGGAAGGGAGCCGCAGGCCGATGCGCTGGAGTGGCGCAGCGACGAAGATGCCGAGTACGCGGTGGTTCACGAGTTCGACGCGGCCGCACTCGATCCGCAGATCGCAGCGCCGCATTCGCCCGCCAACTCCGGAGATGTCGGCGACTTCGCTGAAGTCGAGATCGATCAGGCCTATATCGGTGCCTGCGTCGGCGCCAAACACAGTGATCTGCTGATGGTGGCCGAGGTCCTGCGGGGCCGCCGGGTTTCGCGCAGGACGCGCCTCCTGATTGCGCCCGCGTCGAGCCGGGTCATCGCCGACGCGACTGCCGACGGCACGTTGCAGGCGCTAGTCGAGGCAGGTGCTTACCTGCTGCCAACCGGATGCGGGGCCTGTGCCGCGCTGGGCGCCGGCATTCTCGCGGAGGACGAGGTCTGCATCTCGTCGACCAACCGCAACTTCCGGGGCCGCATGGGCGCTAATTCAGCGCAGGTCTATCTTGGCTCGCCGTACTCGGTTGCGGCCGCGGCGGTCGCCGGGAAAATCACGGACCCAAGGGAGTTCCTGGCATGACGGCCATGACGATGACCGGGCGTGCATTCGTGTTCGGCGACGGCGTCAACACCGACGTCATGGCCCCGGGCCTGTACTTCAAGGACAGCATGGACGTCATGGCACGTCACTGCATGGAGGCGATCGATCCAGACTTCGCATCGAGCGTGCGCCCGGGCGATATCGTCGTCGCCGGACGCAATTTCGGCGTCGGTTCGGCGCGCGAGCAAGCGCCGATGGCGCTACAGCACCTGGGCGTCGGCGCCATCCTGGCGCATTCTTTCGGCCGCATCTTCTATCGTAATGCGCTGAATTTCGGTATCCCGGCGCTGGTGCTCCCGCAGGCCGTGGAGATCAACGCCGGGGACCAGCTGAAACTGGATCCGGTCGGCGGCACCGTCGAGAATCTGACGACGGGAAGCGGCTATCGGGTTGCAGGGTTGCCGGCGCACCTGATGGAGATGGTCGGCGCCGGTGGCCTGATGCCCTGGCTGCAACAACGAATCGACAGGGGAGAGATCTGAATGTCGCACGCGTCGAGACTACGTGAGCTGCTCGCCGGACCCGCATTCATCGCGCCCGGCTGTTACGACGGCCTGACGGCTCTGCAGATTCAGCAGGCGGGGTTCGATTGCGCGTACTTGAGC